>NZ_JBSFER010000009.1:187123-281422 GCF_053594535.1 Streptomyces sp. NPDC001889 | reverse complement strand
AGGGCGCGGACGCGCCGGCCGAGGCGTCCGGCCACCGGTTCGTACAGCGCGCGTTCGTGGTCGCGGTAGAGGTTGGTGAGGCCGCCGTGGGTGAGGACGACGCCCTTGGGGCGGCCGGTCGACCCGGAGGTGTAGATCACATACGCGGCCTGGGCGGGATCGACCGGTCCCCGGTCGAGCGGACCCGAAGGCAGCTCGGCCAGCCCTTCGACCGAGTCCAGTACCAGTCGGGGGACGCCGGGGAGTTCGGGTACGTCCTCGGTGGTGATGACGCAGATGGGTGCGGCGTCTTCGAGGAGGTGGGTGAGTCGTTCGGTGGGGTAGTCGAGGTCGAGGGGGAGGTAGGCGGCGCCTGCTTTGAGGACGGCGAGGGCGGCGGTGACGGAGTCGGCGGAGCGGGGGATGGCGAGGGCGATGACGCGGTCGGGTCCGGCTCCGTGGTTGATGAGGAGGCGGGCGAGGCGGTTGGCGCGCTGGTCGAGTTGGGCGTAGGTGAGGTGGGTGTCGCCGGCGATGACGGCGGTGGCGTGGGGGGTGGTGGCGGCGCGTTCGGCGAGGAGTTCGGCGACGTTGGTGGTGGGGATGGTGCGGTCGGTGGTGTTCCAGTGGGTGAGCTGGGCGTGTTCGCCTGCGTCCAGTAGGTCCAGCCGTCCGATGGGGAGTTCGGGGTCGGCCACGGCCTGGTCGAGGAGGCGCAGCAGCCGGTCCGCGAGCCGTTCCACCGACACCCGGTCGAAGAGATCCGCCGCGTAGAACACTTCGAGGTCGAGATCGTCGCTGTGCGCGGTATCGGAGAAGGTGATGTCCAGATCGAACTTGGTGACCCCCGGGTCCACCCGGTCGATCCGCGCCGTGAGACCGAGGAGACGGCGGATGTCCTGGGTGACCGTGCTGTGGGACACCATGGTCTGGAAGAGCGGGTGGCGGGTGAGGGAGCGCTCGGGGTTGACCGCCTCCACCACCCGGTCGAAGGGCAGATCGGTGTGGTCGAGTGCGGCGAGGTCGGTGGCGCGGACCCGCTCCAGCAGTTCGGCGAAGGTCGGGTTCCCGGAGAGATCGGTCCGCAGCACCACCGTGTTGACGAAGAAGCCGACCAGTTCGTCCAGCGCCTGGTCGCCCCGGCCCGCGACCGGGCTGCCGAGGGGGATGTCGTCGCCCGCGCCGAGCCGGTGCAGCAGGGCCGCGACCGCCGCGTGCACCACCATGAAGACACTGCTGCCGCGCTCCCGGGCCAGCCGCCGCACCCGTGCCGCCAGTTCGGCGGGGACCGCCCGGTGCACCATGCCGCCGCTCTGACCTGCCTCGGCGGGTCGCGGCCGGTCGGTGGGGAGGGCGAGCTCCTCGGGGAGCCCGGCCAGCGCCCCGCTCCAGTACGCGGCCTGGCGCGCGGAGAGGGAACCGGCGTCGCCGGGATCGCCGAGCAGAGCGCGCTGCCAGAGCGCGAAGTCCGCGTACCGCACCGGCGGTTCGCCCAGATCCGCCGGCGCGCCCGCGCGGTGGGCGGTGTAGGCCCGCTCCAGGCCGCCCAGGAACGGGCCCATGGACCACTCGTCGCTCGCGATGTGGTGCAGCAGGACGATGAGGGCGTGGGCGCCGGTCGCCGGGTCGCGCAGCACGGTCACCCGCAGCGGCACCTCGGTCGCGAGGTCGAAGCGGTGGCCGAGCGCGGCCTCCGCCTCGGCGTCGAACCGCTCGGCCGGCACCTCCACCACCCGGAGCCGCACCCCGGCGTCCGCGGGGCTCAGCACCCGCTGGCGCGGCTCGCCGCCGCTCTCGGCGAACACGGTCCGCAGCGCCTCGTGGCGGGCGACGACGGCGCGGAGCGCGACCTCCAGGGCCTCGGTGTCCAGCGGCTCGTCGAAGCGGGCGACGAAGGGGATGTTGTAGGCGGCGCTGGGGCCCTGCATCTGATGCAGGAACCACAGGCGCTGCTGGGCGTACGAGAGGGGCAGCGGCTCGGGCCGCCCGGCTCCGGAACCGGCGGTGAGCGCGGGGCGCTCGGCGCCCGTCGGCTCCCCGAGGCGGGCCGTGAGCGCCGCGACGGTCCGGGCCTCGAACACATCGCGGATGGCGCACTCGGCGCCGAGCGCCGCACGGACCCGGGCCACGACCCGGGCGGCGAGCAGCGAGTGCCCGCCGAGGGCGAAGAAGTCGTCATCGGGGCCGACGGCGTCGAGCCCGAGGACTCCGGCGACGATCCCCGCGACGATCTCCTCCCGGGCGCCGCGCGGCGCCCGGGACCCGGCCGATCCCCGCCCATCGGGGCCGGGCGCGGGGAGCGCCCTGCGGTCGATCTTGCCGTTGGCGGTCAGCGGGAAGGTGTCGAGCACCACGACCGCCGCCGGCACCATGTACTCGGGCAGCCGCCCGGCGACGGCCTCCCGCAGCACGCCGGGATCGATCACCGCGCCGCCCGCCCGGTCCCGCCCGGCGGGACGGTCCCCCGGGTCCGGCGGGTTCTGCCCCGCGCCGGCCCGGCCCTGCCCGGCGAGGGCGCGCCCGGCGCCATCGCCGTGCTCTGCGCACGGAGCCCCGCCCGCCTCCGCCGACGGCGTCACATAGCCGACCAGCCGCTGGACCCCGGGCCGGTCCTCGCGGACCACCACCACCGCGCGGCCGACCTCCGGGCGCTCCGTCAGGGCGCTCTCGATCTCGCCGAGTTCGATCCGGAAGCCGCGCACCTTCACCTGGTCGTCGGCGCGGCCGATGAAGTCGATCCGGCCGTCGGGGCGGCGGCGCGCCAGGTCGCCCGTGCGGTACATCCGGTCGCCGGGCGCGCCGAACGGGTCGGCGACGAAGCGCCCGGAGGTGAGCGAGGGGCGGCCCAGATAGCCGCGCGCGAGCTGGGCGCCCGCGAGATACAGCTCACCCGCCCGGCCCGCCGGCACGGGCCGCAGCGCGCCGTCGAGGACATGGGCCCGGGTGTTCCAGAACGGGGTGCCGATGTCGGGGGTCCCGGTGTGACCGGGGTCCAGGGTGACCGATGTCGCCCAGACGGTGACCTCGGTGGGGCCGTACACATTGGTCACCGACCGTGCCGCGCGGGCGAGCCGTGCCGCGAGGTCGGCGGGGAGCGGCTCGCCGCCGACGAGGACCCGGGTGCCGCCGAGCGCGGCCGGCCGGCCGTCCTCCAGCAGCGCGTGCCACAGCGAGGGAGTGGCCTGCATGGCGGCCGGCCGGTGGGCGTCCACCAGCGCGGCGAGCGCGCCGGGGTCACGGACGGTGTCCCGGTCGGCGAGGACCACGGCGGCACCGCTGATCAGCGGTACGTGGATCTCCAGCGCGGCGATGTCGAAGGAGATGGTGGTGACCGCGACCAGCCGGTCCCCGGCACCCAGCGCCAGCTCCCCGGCCTGCGTCTCCAGGAAGTTGGCGAGCGCGGAGTGCGGGACGACCACTCCCTTGGGGCGGCCGGTCGACCCGGAGGTGTAGATCACATACGCGGGGTTCCCTCCGCTCACGGCGCCGCCCGGCGCCGTGGGGGAGAGGTCGGCGAGCGCCGCGAGGGTGTCCGGGGCGTCGAGCACCACGGTCTCCACCCCCGGCACATCGGGCGCGTCGGCGGCCGAGGCCAGGGTGGTGAGCGTGCACACCGGGCGGGCGTCGGAGACCATGAACTCCAGCCGGTCCGCCGGATAGTCCAGATCGAGCGGGAGATACGCGCCACCCGCCTTGAGCACCGCGAGCACGGCGACGATCAGCTCGGCCGAGCGCGGCAGGGCGAGGCCCACCAGCGCCTCGGGGCCCACGCCCCGTTCGACGAGCAGCCGGGCCAGCCGGTTGGCGCGGGCGTCGAGTCCGGCGTAGGTGAGGGTGGTGGCACCGGCCACGACGGCGGGGAGCGGTCCATGGGCGAGCACCCGCTCCTCGAAGGCGTCGACGACCGTGCGGCCGGTCACCTCGTGCGCCGTGCCGTTCCCTGCGGCGAGCACCGCCGCCCGCGCCGCATCCGGCAGCAGATCGAGCCGGCCGACCGGGGTGGCGGGCCCGGCCGCCGCCGCCTCGCCGAGGAAGTGGGTGAACTCGGCGCACCGCGCGGCCAGCGACACGGCGTCGTACGCGCGCGGATTGCCGTCGAACTCGAAGCGGATCGTGCCGCTCGCGGCGTCGTGGTAGAGCCCGAGGGTCAGATCGTCGACCGGCCCGGCGGCGACATTGCGCACGGTGCCGGGGGCGCCGGCGAAGTCCAGGGCGGTGTCGAAGGCCTTCACATTGACCATCGGGCCGAGCAGCCCCCGGCCCTGCTCGCGGCCGACGAGCCCGAGGTCGCGCCGGATGTCCTCGGCGCGGTAGCGCTGGTGGCGGCGGAGGTCGCGGACATGTCCCGCGACCTCGGCGGTCAGCTCCGCGAGGGGGGTGTCCGGCCGGACCGCGATCCGCAGCGGCAGCACATTGACCACCATCGCCGGGACCTTCAGCGCGGTGGAGCCGAGCCGTGCCATGGCGGGCAGCGACAGCAGGACGTCACGGCTGCCGGTGGCCCGGTGGAGATAGCCGGCGAACGCCGCCGTCACCACATCCGCCCAGCTCGCCCTGGCCGCGCGGGCGAGAGCGAAGAGCCCGGCGGTGGCCTCGGGGGTGAGGGTGGCCCCGTCGCGCAGGAAGGTGTGCGAGGCGGGGAAGGAGACCCCGCCGAGCGGCTCCGGCTCGGGCAGCCCGGCGAGCCGGGACATCCAGTACGCGCGGTCCTCGGCGCGGCGCTCGGAGGCGCGGTACGCCAGCTCCTCCTCGACCACCGACGCGAGCGGGCCGAAGGGGGCGGGCGGGGGCTCCTCGCCGTGGGCGAGGGCGGTGTAGACCTCGGCGGTGCGCCGGGAGACGAGCGCGAAGCCGTAGGCGTCGAGCGCGATGTGGTGGGCGCGCTGGTACCAGAGGGTGCGTCCGGGGGCGACGGTGTGCAGCGCGAAGGCGTACAGTGGCTCGCCCGCCGGATCGACCGGGCGGTCCATGTCCGCGCGCATCGCGTCGAGCGCGCAGGCGTACGGATCGGGTGCCGCGCCGTGGTCGGTGATCAGCAGGGCCGGTCCCCCCGGGGGCGGCGGGCCGGTCACCTGGAGCGGCTGCCCGTCCCCGTCCTCCTCGAACCGCACGGTGAGCGCCTCGGCCTCGGCGACGGTCCGCCGCAGGGCCCGGGCGAAGAGCGCCTGATCGAGCGGGCCCTCGATCTCGACGTACTGCCCGACGTTGTAGACGGGGGACGCCGGGTCGAGCCGCTGGCCGTACCAGACACCGGTCTGGGCCCCGGTGAGGGGAAGACGCTGGGAAGCACGCTCGGTCATGGGATCTTGCTCCAGGGGTCGGACGCGACGGGACTTGGGTCGGGGGAGGGGTCGCGGTGGGCGCCGGCCCGGGGGACGGGCCGGGACCGGGGGCCGCCGTGCCGTGCCGGTGCCGCTGTCCAGCGCACCCGCACGGCCACGACGGCCCTCGCGCGGAACCCGCCCGGTCCTGGGACCTGGGAACCGGGCGGTCCCGCAGCCGGGCAGGACCTACGGCAGAGACTTCAGAATCCGCTCGAACCGGTCCAGGATCTCGACGCCCTCGGGGTAGCGGCTGATGAAGAAGCCGGGCACCGGGTGCACCTGCTCCGCCTTGGCGGCCTTCAGCTCGGACCAGTTCTTCTGCGCCATCAGCGACGTGGTCTCCGCGACCGGGGCGCCGTTCGCGCCGTCACCGTCGACGAGGATCACATCGGCGCTCTTCAGCCTGCCGATCTCCTCGAAGGAGAGGTCGTAGGAGAACTCGCCCTTCGGCGCGCCCGGGATCTCGGCGAACTTCATGCCGGCGTCCTTGACGACCGCCCCCAGCCAGGAGGTCTCGGTGTAGACGGAGAACTTCCCGGCCTCACCGGAGTTGACGACCGCGAAGGTGTTCCTCGCGAGCTTGTCGGCGTACGTGCTCCTGATCGCGGCGAGCTTCTCGTCGTACGCCTTCTTGAACCCGGCGCCCTTGTCCGCCTTCCCGGCCGCGTCGAGCACCTTGAGCGACGCCGGGAGCAGTTCGGTCGGCTGTCCGATGCCGTACGACAGCACGGGGGCGATCGGCTTCAGCTTGTCGATGTTGAAGGGGACGTGCTTGGGGGCGGAGATCACGATCAGGTCGGGCTTGAGCGAGAGGATCTTCTCGAAGTTCAGCTCATTGCCCTCGCCGACGATCGTCATCTTCCCGACGGCCGCCTTCTGCCCGGCGTCGAGCGCGCCCTCGTCGATGTCGGTGACGCCCACCATGGGCACCCCGGCGTCCAGCATCCAGGCGGAGGCGTAGGACAGACCGATGATCCGCCGGGGCTCGGCGGGTATTTCCACCGGCCCGTCGGGGGTCTGGACGGTGCGGGTGGACGGCTTGCCGTCCTCGCCGCTCCCGGCGGCGCCGGATTCGTCGGTGGTGGTGGAGCAGGACGCCGTGAGCGTGACGGCGACGGCGGCCACCAGTCCGGCCGCCGCCCTGCGGAAGCGGGCCGCCCTCAGGTGCGGGGCGCGCCCCGGTGCGGTCGCGCGCGCACGGGTTCTGAGCATGCTGGTTCTGCCTCTCTCGGTCCGCGCCGGTGGCGGACGGTGTTGCCGGTTGGGGGGTGTGGGGGTGCGGGGGCGTGGGTCAGGCGGTGGCGGGGCGGGGGTCGCCGGCCGGTACGGGGGTGCCGGCTCCTGGTCCGTCCTCACCGGTGCCGCCGCCGCTCTCGTCCTCGTCCTCCAGGGGGAGGGTGGCCTTGCGCAGCGCGGGCACCGCGATCGCGACCACGACGGCCGTCAGCGCGCAGACCGCGCCGTTGACCACGGCGGCCCCGGCCGGGCTGAACCACTTGGCCACCAGGGCGGCCTCGACATCCCCGAGGAGATCACCGGTGGTGTCCTGGGTGGTGCTGACGCTGACGATCCGGCCGCGCAGCCGGTCGGGGGTGTTGTGCTGGATGAGCGCGTACTCCAGGATCTCGTAGACCGTCCCGGCGCCGCCGGCCAGCGCCAGCATGAGCACGGCGAGGGAGAGATGCGCGGCCTGGCCGAGGCCGATCAGACCGCTCAGCCCGAAGCCGGCGGTGGCGACACCGCCGAGGAAGGCGGCGCCCAGCAGGAGTCCGCCGGGGCGGGTCGCGCGGGTGAGCCGGCCGCTGCCGGCGGAGACGATCACCGAGCCGACGGCGGGGGCGGTGAACAGCACCCCGAGGATCAGATCGCTGTCGCCGAACTCCTCGGCGACCATCTCGGGGAAGAGCACCACGGGCATGGTGAAGAGCGCCGTCACCCCGCCGAGGGTCAGCAGACCGCCGACGACCTTGTTGCGCCAGGCGTAGGCGAAGGCGACCAGCAGCGATCCGGTGTCCTCGGCCGCTTCCTCGTCGTCGTCCTCGCCCACACCGGGCGGCAGCGGGCGTATCCGGGAGATCAGCAGGGTGGTGATCGCCGTGGTGACGGCGGCGAAGGCATAGATGGGACCGGGCCCCGAGAGGGTGAGCAGCACACCGCCGAGCAGCGGCGCCGCGATGGAGCCGATCTCACCGGTCAGTGAGATCAGGGCACCGGCGGCGGGCAGTTGGTCGGGGCGCACGAGTGTGGGGGCGACCGCCATCAGCGCGGTGACGCTGACCCCGGTGGCCAGTCCGTCCCATGCCACACAGAGGAGGATGGCCCAGAGCCGGGGGTTGTCGGAGAACGCGTTGGCCGCGAGTCCGGCGAAGGCGAGCGCGGCGGCGGCCCGGGCGCAGACGATGATGCCGCGCCGGTCCATCCGGTCGGCCAGCACGCCGCCGGCGAGTGAGCCGAGCAGCACCGTGATGCTCATGACCATGCTGGCGACGGCGACCTGGAAGGTCGACTCGGTCAGGTCGTAGACCTGGGCGCTGAGCGCCACCGTCGCCATGCCGAGCCCGAACAGCGAGACGACGCGCGCGATGAAGATGGCGCGGAAGTCGGGGCTGGTGCGGAGGGGGGTGATGTCGATGAGGTGATCACGCACTGACACGCGGGGCCCCTCGCTCGTCGTCTCTCCCCGTCGCCGATGCCCCGGCCGGGAGGCGTCCGTGGCCGGCCCGGGCCTCGCGGGCCAGGGGCAGCACCAGGGGGGTGTCCGTCTCGGGGTCGGTGATGATCCGGCACTCCAGCCCGAAGACCTCCGCCACCAGTCCGGCGGTGACGATCTCGGCGGGCGGGCCCTGGGCGACCACCCGGCCGTCGCGCATGGCGATCAGATGGGTGGCGTACCGGCAGGCGTGGTTGAGGTCGTGCAGCACCGCGACGACCGTGCGCTGCCGCTCCTCGCGCAGTTCGGCGCAGAGGTCGAGGACATCGACCTGGTGGGCGATGTCGAGGAAGGTGGTGGGCTCGTCGAGGAGCAGGATCGGGGTCTCCTGGGCCAGGGCCATGGCGAGCCAGACGCGCTGGCGCTGGCCGCCGGACAGCTCGTCCACCTGCCGGGCGGCGAGTCCGGTGACCCCGGTGGCGTCCATCGCGCTCAGGACGGCGGTGTCGTCATCGGCCGACCACTGGCGCAGCAGCTTCTGGAAGGGGAACCGGCCGCGTGCCACCAGGTCCGCGACGGTGATGCCGTCGGGGGTGGTCGGCGACTGCGGCAGCAGTCCCAGATGGCGGGCGAGCACCTTGGGCGGCATCGAGGCGATGGGGCGGCCGTCCAGGACCACCGCGCCGGCCTGGGGCTTGATGATCCGCGCCAGGGCGTGCAACAGGGTCGACTTGCCGCAGGCGTTGGGCCCGACGATCACCGTCAGCGATCCGTCGGGGATGGCGATGCCGAGCCGTTCGGCCACGACCCGCCGGTCGTAGGCCAGGGTCAGGCCGTCGGCCCGCAGCCTCTCACCCATGAGTGTCTTCCTCCGTGAGTCCGTTGAGTCCGTTGCGTCCGTGGGGGCCCGTTCGCGCCCGCTGGATCTGCCGGGGTCCGCCGGGTTGGCCCGGTTGGCCGGGTTGGCTGTGCCGGCTGTGCCGGCTGGGTTGGCCGCGTCAGGACGGCCGGTGAGTCCGCGCCGGTCAGGACGGGGCGTTGAGCAGCGCGGCCCACTCGGTGAGGGTGGGCCGCTCGGCCAGCTCCACAAAGCTGATCCGCGCGCCGTCGTCGCGCCAGTTCTCGACGAGGGTCATGAGCCGGATCGAGTCGAGCCCCTGATCGAGCAGGTTCTCCGTCACATCGATGTCGCCGGCCTCGGTGTAGAGCAGCTCGGCGACATCGCGGACGAGCCGCTCCAGCGCGAAGGTGCCCTGCGCGGAGGTCTCCCGGGGGGCCGTGTCGGCCATCGTCTGTGTTCCTCTCCCCTGACAGGACTCCGCGAACCAGCAGCGGAGATTAGGTAAGCCTCACCTAACTATCTCTGGTTGTTCCGCGTCAAGCCGGAGGCGCTGTGAGTCCGAGTCCGCCGGGTGCGGCCAACTTCCGCCGGGCGCCCCCGTGGTGGGGGTGGGAGGGCGGTGTCGTAATGTAGCCATTGTTTAGGCAAGCCTTGCCTAAGTATTTGCGGTTGCCGTCGGTGCGGCGCACCGGCGCGCCGCGCACCCCGTGGACCGAGGAGAGGGAATCCATTGACCACGGCCGTGCCCCGTTCCGCCGTCAGGACCCCCGCCGCCCCCGCCCCGCGCCCGGCGGTGCGCCGGGCCCGGCCCGGTGACGCGGCGGCCCTGCACCGGCTCTCCGCGCCGTTCGTCCGCGACGGAGCGCTCCGGGAGCGCCCGCTCTCGCTGTACGCCGCCGACGCGGCCGACTTCCTCGTCGCCGAGCGGGCCGACGGCACTCTCGCGGGCTGTCTGGGCCTGCGCCCGCACCCGCACCCGCCCGAGGGGCCCGCGGGCGTTCTCTACAACTTCTGTGTCGCCGCCGGGAGCCAGGGCGCGGGCGTCGGCTCCGCCCTGCTGCGGGCCGCGCTGACGGCGGCCGGCGCCCACCCGCTGCGGGCGGTGTTCACGGCCACCGGCGGTGGCGGCGAACTGTTCCTGCGGCACGGCTTCGTCCCGGTCGCGGCCGGGCTCGCCCCCCGGTCCTGGGCGAACGCCCTGGACCCCCGGCGCGGTTCACGCGTCCTCGCCCGCACGCTGACCCCCACGAACTGAGCCCGCCCCGGTCCGCGCGCCACACGCCCGTCGGCCGGGCCGGAGCGGCAGCTCCGGCCCGGCCGACGGCGATGGGTCTCCCGGGGCCTCAGGCCGACTGGGCGATCAGGCTGGCCGGGCGCATATCGGTCCAGTGGGTCTCCACGTACTCCGTGCACGCCTGCCGCGAGTCCTCGCCGTGCACCACGGTCCAGCCCGCGGGCACCTCGGCGAACGCCGGCCACAGGGAGTGCTGGTTCTCGTCGTTGACCAGCACGAAGTAGCGCGCGTCGTCGTCCTCGAAGGGGTTGGTGGCAGTCATCGTGTTCTCTCCTCAGTCGTTGTGTACTCGGTCACAAGGGTCGTGATCGTTGCGGTGATACGAGTGGTCAGTACCCGTGCTTCGTCATCCGTGAACAGTCCGCCCGCCCAGCGCCAGCGCAGCGAGGGCCCGCCGCGCCGGCCGGCCCGCACGGTCAGCTCCAGCGCGCCCGGCACCGGCGGCTCCGCGCCGGGCAGGGCCGCGAGGGCGCCGTGCAGCGCCGCGCACTCCCCGGCCGGCGCCCGGGTCCAGCCCGGCAGCTCGTGCCACTCGGGCTCGCCGCCCCGCCGGACATAGCGGACAGGTGCGGGCGCGGCCCGGGCCAGCACGGGTGCCGTCTGCGGGTTGAGATGGCGCAGTTGCTCATGGCCTCGGCCCCGGTCCGGGACGCCCGGGGCGGCGCCGGCGGACCGCCCGGCCGATGGCACCCGTACCGGATGGACGGTCGTCAGCGCGCCGACCGTCCGCGGCGGCCGGGCCGACGACGGCCGTTCCACCTCCACCACCAGGGCGTCGCCGTCCGGCCGCAGTCTCGGCTCGTCCGCCGCCGCCCGGGCCAGCGCGGTGAGCACCGCACGGTCGAACAGGGCGGGGTCGCCGTCGGCGGGAGTACCCGCGCCGGTCACCAGATCCGGCCCGGGCGCGGCGTACCGGACGGGCCGGGGAGCCCCGCCGCCCAGCAGCCGCCGCCAGTAGGGGAGCTCCTCCGCCCGCTCCCGGCCGTGGGCCTGCTCGACCAGCGCGGTGGCCCACCCCCGCAGCCCGCCGCCCGGCGCCCCGGCCGCCGGCGCGCGGCCCCGGGCCGGCGCGGCGCACTCCGCCGCCAGTTCCGGGACGAGCAACTGCCAGGAGGCGTCGTCCACGGACAGCCGGTGCGCGGTGAGCAGCAGCCGCCCCGCCCGCTCCGGACCCGCGTCGAACCAGACGGCGCGCAGCACCGTCCCCGTACCCGGGTCCAGCGCCCGCACCGCCGACCGGGCCTCGGCCGTGATCAGCGCGGTCAGCGCGGCCCCCTCGGCCCGCCCGGCGTCGACCCGGCGCAGGGTGTCCGTGCCGACCACGGCCGGCGCCACCGACGACGGCAGGATCTCCGTCGTCCAGATCCCGTCCACACGGTGCAGCCGCAGCCGCAGCGCCGGATGCGCCCGGGCCAGCCGGGCCAGCGCCCGGCGCAGCACCGAGGCCGTGAGGCCCGGCTCCACCGACAGCAGCACCGAGTCCTGGAGCCGCTCCACGGGGGTGCCCGACTCGCGCAGCCGGTGCGCCGACGGCAGCAGCGGCAGCGGGCCCGCCTCCTCGCCGTCCGGGGCGCCGCCGTCCGCCGGCTCCCCCTCCCGGGCGCGGGCCGGCGCGGGAGCGCCCGCCCCGGTCTCCAGCGCCGCGGCGACCCCGGCCTCGTCCAGCAGCGGGAAGGCGGCCAGCGGCCGGTCCGGCTCGGCGCAGAGCCGCCGCAGCAGATCGGTGTAGCGCACGGCGTGCCGGGCCACCGTACGGGCGTCGTACAGCGCCGGGTTGGCGTCGACGTCCAGCCGCAGCCTGCCGTCCGCGTACCGCACCACCGAGAGCGAGAGATCGTCCACCGGCCCGGAGGCGAGGCTGACGACATGTCCGGGGACGCCCGCGAAGTCCAGTTCGGTGTCGAAGGGGCGCAGATTGACCAGCGGCCCCGGCAGCCGCCCGCTCCGCTGCGGCCACAGCTCCCGGGCGATCTCCTCGCCCCGGAACCGCTGATGGGCCCGGACGGCGGCGAACTCCCGGCCGGTGCGCTCCAGCACACCGCCGAAGGTGTCATCGCCGCTCAGCGGCAGCCGCACCGGCAGGGTGTTCACCGCCATCCCCGGCACCCGCAGGGTGCCCGGCTCGGTGCGGGCCATGGTGTAGAGCGCCAGCACCGGCTCCCGGGTGCCGGTGTCCCGGTGGAGCTGGACCGCGAGCGCGGCGCTCACCGCCTCCGCCCAGGTGACCCGTGCCGCGCGGGCCGCCTCCGTCACCGCCGCGCCGGCCCGCCGGTCCAGGACCGCGGTGTGGCGCAGCGCGGTGTCCGAGGGGGGCGCGGAGCCCGCCGCGAATCCGGTGGCCGGCGGCCGGTCGGCGTACCGTCCGGCCCAGTGGGCGCGGTCGGCCGCGTACTGCGCCGAGCCGGTGTAGGCGCGCTCCGCCGCCACCAGCGTCGCGACGGGGGTGAACGGCCGCCCGCGCGGCACGGTGCCCCGCAGCCGGGCCGTGTAGACCTCCGCGATCCGGCGGGTGAGCAGGGCCACCCCGTAGCCGTCCACGGCGAGATGGTGGAAGAACTGGAAGAGCAGATGGCGGTGCGGACCCACCGTCACCAGCACCGCGCCGGTGAGCGAGGGGGCCGGCCGCCCGATCCCGCCGCCCGCCGTGAAGAGCAGATCCAGCCGGGGCGGGCAGGCGAGCTGCTCGCGCACCAGCTCCACGGCTGCGGCCGTCGGATCGCCCGCCCCCGAGGTGTCCAGCCGGGGCAGCCGCCAGCCGGCCGCGTCGAAGGGCACCGGCTCCTGGTACAGCCGCCCGTCCTCCCCCTCCCGTACCCGGAAGTGGAGCCCGTCGGCCTCGGCGAGCGTGTGCCGTACGGCGTCCTGGAGCGCCGCCGTGTCGAGCGGGCCCGACAGCTCGATGTACTGGCCCACGTTGTACGCGGCGTTGCCGGGGTCGGCGCGCTGGGCGGCGAGCACCCGGGCCTGGGCGGCGGTGAGCGCCACGGGGCCGGTGGTGTGCCCGATCGGTTCGTGGGTGTGCGCGGCCACGGGGGCCGCCCTCAGCCGGTGTGCGCGGCGACGCCGCGCGCGGCCGTGGACAGCGGGCCGTCCGGGCCGTCGTCCAGTTCGTCCGCCAGCCGGTCCAGCTCCTCGCTCCCGGCGCGGCGCAGCAGCAGCGAGTCCCGTATCTCCCCGGAGCGCACGGCGAGCGTGGAGAGCAGGGACGAGGTGATGCCGTGGGTGTGCTCGGTGCCCGCGCCCTGGAGGTAGACGCCCGCGCGGACCCCGTCCGCCATGCGCAGCCGGTGGTCGCGGTCGATGCGCAGCCTGCCCTGGCCGTCCGTCAGGCAGGCGTCCGCGAGCGGTCCGAGCAGCTCCCGGGGGTCGCGCGGCCGGTAGCCGGTGGCCAGCACCACCGCGTCGCAGTCCAGGGCGGTGCGCTCACCGGTGGTGAGCGAGTGCACCACCGCCCGGGCGCCGCCGGCGATCTCCTCGACCCCGGTCAGCGCCGTGGTGTTGAGGACGCGCAGCCGCTCGGTGCCGGCCACCTTCTCCTGGTAGACGGTGCGGTAGAGCTGGTCGATCAGCTCACCGTCCACCACGGAGTAGTTGGTGTTGCCGTGGTAGTCGAGCAGTGCCCGCTTGACCTCCTCGGGCGCGTCGTAGAAGTCGTCCACGGCGCCCGGGTCGAAGATCCGGTTGGCGAAGGGGCTGTCGTCGGCCGGGCTGTAGCCGTAGCGGGTGAAGACGGCGCACACCTGCGCGTCGGGGAAGGCGCGGTAGAGGTACTCGGCGGTCTCGGCGGCCGACTGGCCCGCGCCCACCACCGTGAACCTCCGGTGGGGCCGGTGCGTCAGCCGGGGCGCCCGGAAGAGCAGATCGCGGTTGTGCCAGACGTGCTCCCCGGCCACGACCCCCTCGGGGAGCTGCGGGCGCAGCCCGGTGCCCAGGGCGATGTTGCGGGCCCGCACCACCCGCTCGTCGCCCGCGCCGCCGCCCGAGGGGCGGGTGACCACGTCGAAGCTCTCCACCAGTCCGCCGCGCTCCACCGCGCGGACCGCGACCGCGTCCCTGCCGTACGCCACCCGGTCCGTGAACCGCTCCGCGCACCAGCCCAGATAGTCGTGGAACTCCACCCGGGTGGGGAAGAAGCTCTTCTGGTTGATGAAGTCGGCGAGCCTGCCCCGGTCGTGGAGGTAGCGCAGAAAGGTGAAACGGCTCCCCGGGTCGCGCATCGTGGCCAGGTCCTTCAGGAACGACACCTGCATCGTGGCGCCCTCCAGCAGCATGCCCGGGTGCCAGCCGAAGGCGCTCTGGCGCTCCACGAAGGCCGAGCTGATCGCCCGTCCGGGCGCGCTCTGGCCGTTGTGCTCCGCGATGGCTATGGCCAGTGCGAGATTGGCCGGGCCGAAGCCGATGCCCACCAGATCCTCGGTGGGGGTGGTCTCCTGCTGTGCGGTGCTCGCGTGCCCTGCCGACATGCTCGTCCTTACTGGGTGGGGGGCCGGCTCCTGGGAGGGCCGGTGACGGTGGTCCTGGGGTGTACTGCCGTGGATCAGCCGAGCATGCGGGGCAGCGCCGCGAGAAACGCGTCGGCCTCCTCCTCGGTGAGCGTCAGTGCCGGCGCGAGCCGCACGGTCTCCGGTCCGGTGGCGTTCACCAGGAACCCCGCCCGCTGGGCGTCCCGCTGGACCCGGGCGGCGACGGGCCCGGTGAGGACGAGGGCGAGCAGCAGCCCCTCGCCCCGCACCCGGCTCACCGCCGGATGCCCCGCCCGCTCGATTCCGCGCCGCAGCCGCCTCCCGAGCCGCCGTGCCCGGTCGAGCAGTCCCTCGTCCTCGATGGTGTCCAGGACGGCGAGCGCGGCGGCGCAGGCCACCGGGTTGCCGCCGAAGGTGGAGCCGTGCTGACCCGGGGTCAGCAGCCCGGCGGCCGGACCGAAGGCGAGCGTCGCGCCGATCGGCAGCCCGCCGCCGAGCCCCTTCGCCAGGGTCACCACATCGGGCTCGATCAGCGGGTCCGCCCGGTGGGCGAACCAGTGGCCCGTGCGGCCCGTGCCGGTCTGGACCTCGTCCAGCATCAGCAGCGCGCCGGCGGCGCGGGTGATCTCCCGGGCCGCGCGGAGATAGCCGGCGGGCGCGGGGATCACCCCGGCCTCGCCCTGGACCGGTTCGAGCAGGACCGCCGCCGTCTCGCCGGTGACGGCGGCCCGCAGCGCGGCCGTGTCCCCGAACGGCACATGGACCACCCCGCCGGGGAGCGGGAGGAACGGGTCCCGCTTGCCCGGCTGTCCGGTCAGCGCCAGCGCGCCCATGGTGCGGCCGTGGAAACCGCCATCGGCGGCGACGACCCGGGTCCGACCGGTCCGCCGGGCGATCTTGAAGGCGGCCTCGTTGGCCTCCGCGCCGGAATTGGCGAGGAAGACCCGGCCCGGCCGGTCGCCGCAGAGCCGCAGCAGCCGCTCCGCGAGGGCCACCGGCGGCTCGGCCGCGTACAGATTGGAGACATGGCCCAGCCGGGCGATCTGCTCGCTCACCGCGCGCACCACCGCGGGGTGGGCGTGGCCGAGCGCGTTCACCGCGATCCCGCCGGTGAGGTCGAGATACGCGGTGCCGTCCGCGTCCCACACGGTGCGGCCCGCGCCGCGCACCAGCGCCAGCGGGGGAGTGCCGTAGGTGTCCATCATCACCGCCCGCCAGCGGTCGGTGAGCCGGGCGCCGCCGGAAGGGGCGGGTGCCGGTGCCGCTCCGGGGGTCATCGGCCGGTCCGTTCCGCCGCGACGGCCCGGTGCCGGAGGTCCGGCACCACGGTCGTGCCGGTGTGGTCGTCGGCGAAGACCTCCAGCAGCAGCGCGTGCGGCACCCGTCCGTCCAGGACGTGCGCCATCCGCACCCCGCCGTCGCGCACGGCCCGCAGACACCCCTCCATCTTGGGCACCATTCCGCTCGCGAGACCGGGCAGCAGCTTCTCCAGCTCGCTCACGGTCAGCCGCCCGATCACCTCGGTGCTGTGCGGCCAGTCGGCGTACAGCCCCTCCACATCGGTGAGCATCACCAGCTTCTCGGCGTCGAGCGCGACCGCCAGCGCCGAGGCCGCCAGATCGGCGTTGATGTTGTAGATCTGCCCGTCCGCGCCGCGCGCCACCGGGGAGACGACCGGGATGCGGCCCCGGTCCAGCAGCGCCCTCAGCAGCTCCGGATCGACCCGGACCACCTCGCCGACCAGGCCGATGTCCACCGGCTCGCCGTCCACCCACGCCGGGCGGCGCACCGCCGTCATGGTGTGCGCGTCCTCGCCGGTGAGGCCGGCGGCGAACGGGCCGTGCGCGTTGATCAGGCCGACGATCTCGCGCTGGACGCGACCGGCCAGCACCATCCGTACGACGTCCATGATCTCGGGGGTGGTCACCCGCAGCCCGGCCGCGAACTCGACCTCCAGATCCAGCCGGTTCAGCAGGGCGCTGATCTGCGGCCCGCCGCCGTGGACGACGACCGGGCGCAGACCCGCGTACCGCAGCGAGACGACGTCCTGGGCGAAGGCCCGCTTCAGCTCCTCGTCCACCATCGCGTTGCCGCCGAACTTGACGACGACGACCCGGTCGCGGAAGGTCTCCAGCCAGGGCAGCGCCTCGATCACCGTGCGGGCGCGGCCGGTGCGCGGCCCGGGTGCCGGGGACAGCGGCTTCGCGGGGTCGGCTCTTCGGGCGCTCATGAGCTGTACGCGCTGTTCTCGTGCACGTACTCGGCGGTCAGGTCGTTGGTCCAGACGGACGCGGACTCCCGGCCCGCGCGCAGGTCGACGGTGACGGTGACGTGCCGGCCGGAGAGGTCCGCCAGCCTCCTCGGCTCGCCCTCCGCGCCGTCCCGGCACACCCACACCCCGTTGATGGCCACATCGAGCAGATCGGGGTCGAAGACGGCGTCCGTCGTGCCGATCGCCGACAGCACCCGGCCCCAGTTGGGGTCCTCGCCGTGCAGCGCGCACTTGAGCAGATTGTTCCGGGCCACCGAGCGGCCCACCGTCACCGCGTCCCGTTCGGAGGCCGCGCCGACCACCTCGACGGTGATCTCCTTGGACGCGCCCTCGGCGTCGGCGACCAGTTGCCGCGCCAGGTCCCGGCAGACCGTGTGGACGGCCCGGGCCAGCTCCGCCGGCTCCGGGGTGACGCCCGACGCGCCGGAGGCCAGCAGCAGCACGGTGTCGTTGGTCGACATGCAGCCGTCGGAGTCGACCCGGTCGAAGGTGGTGCGGACGGCCTCCCGCAGCGCCGGGTCCAGGACGGCGGGGGACGCCTCGGCGTCGGTGGTGAGCACCACCAGCATCGTGGCGAGTCCCGGCGCGAGCATGCCGGCGCCCTTGGCCATGCCGCCGACGGTCCAGCCGTCGCCCGCGAACCGGGCCGTCTTGGGTACGGAGTCGGTGGTCAGGATGGCCTCGGCCGCGTCGGGGCCGCCGTCCGGGGAGAGCCGCGCCGCGGCGGTGGCGATCCCGGCGGAGTACGCCTCCATCGGCAGCCGGGTCCCGATCAGCCCGGTGGAGCACACCGCCACCTCATCGGCGGCGGTGCCCAGCGCACGGGCCGTCAGCTCGGCCCCGGTGCGGGTGTCCTCGGCGCCCGGGCGTCCCGTGCAGGCGTTGGCGCCACCGGAGTTGAGGACGACGGCGCGGACGCTGCCGTCCGCGAGCACCCGGCGGGACCAGCGCACCGGGGCCGCCTGGACCCGGTTGGAGGTGAACACCCCGGCCGCCGCGAACGACGGGCCGCTGTTCACCACCAGCGCCAGATCCGGCGCGCCGGACTCCTTGATCCCGGCGGCGATCCCGCTCGCGCGGAACCCCCCGGCGGCGGTCACGCTCATGGTGCCACTCCGTTCATGGGCAGGCCCAGGGTCTCCGGCAGGCCCAGGGCGATGTTCATGGACTGCACCGCACCGCCCGCGGTGCCCTTGGTGAGGTTGTCGATCGCGCTCACGGCGACGAGCCGGCGGGCGGACTCGTCCAGCGCGATCTGCACCTGGGCGGTGTTGGAGCCCAGCACGGCGGCGGTGGAGGGCCACCGGCCCTCGGGCAGCAGATGGACGAAGGGCTCGTCGGCGAAGGCCTTCTCGTACGCCGCGCGCACCTCGCGCACCCCGTCCCGCACCCGGGCCGAGCAGGTGGCGAGGATGCCTCGGGGCATCGGCGCGAGCGTGGGGGTGAAGGAGACGGTGACGCGCTCGCCGGCGGCGGCGGAGAGGTTCTGCGCCAGTTCGGGGGTGTGCCGGTGGCCGCCGCCCACGCCGTAGGGGGTCATCGAGCCCATCACCTCGGAGCCGAGCAGACGGGGCCCGGCCGCCCGGCCCGCGCCCGAGGTGCCGCTCGCGGCGACGATCACCGCGTCGGGCTCCAGCAGCCCGGCGGCGAAGCCGGGGAAGAGGGCGAGGGTGACGGCGGTGGGGTAGCAGCCGGGGACCGCGATCCGGCGGGTGCCGCGCAGGGTCGCGCGGGCGCCGGGGAGTTCCGGCAGGCCGTAGGGCCAGGTGCCGGCGTGCGGCGAGCCGTAGAAGGTCTCCCAGGCGCGGGGGTCCCGCAGCCGGAAGTCGGCTCCGCAGTCCACCACGAGCGTGTGCTCGCCGAGTTGTGCGGCGAGGGCGCCGGACTGCCCGTGCGGCAGCGCCAGGAAGACGACATCGTGCCCGGCCAGGGATTCGGCCGAGGTCTCGACGAGCAACCGGTTGTGGAGGGAGCCCAGTTGGGGCTGGACGGCGCTGAGGGGGCGGCCCGCGCTGCTGTGGCCGGTGAGGGCGCCGATCTCCACCTCGGGGTGGGCGGCCAGCAGCCGGAGGATCTCACCTCCGGCGTATCCGCTCGCGCCTGCTACAGCCACGCCGAAGGTCATCTCGGGCATCTTCTCTTTCGATCGCTGGTGACACGCAGTGAGCGAGCACCCCGCCGACAGGAACTTAGCTTAGCCTAACCTAAGGATCGCTCCAGGTGGGGAGAGTGTGACCGAACGCGCTACCGAACTGTTCGAACCCTGCCCGATGATGGCCGTGTTGACCGGTACGCCCCCGTCGCCCGGGGCCCGGGACACCGGCGGGACGCACCAGGGCGGCCCGCACCGAACACGGAGGCGGATCACCCATGACGATGCCCCGGCGCGTCCCACCACCTCGGCCGCGGCCCCTTCCCGCGCCCCCGGCCGGATCGCCCCCGTGCCCGCGGGGCACGACCCCGTTCCGCCCGCCGGTCCCCACCCCGCCGGGAACGCCTTCCGGCAGCGTGCCGGGTGCGCCGGCGCCGGTCGCCGCTTCGGGGCACCCGCCGGTCACCATCCCGCCGGGCACGACCCCGCCGGGCGCGCCTTCCGGCGCCGTGCGGGGTGCGTCGGCGCCGGTTGCCACGCCGGTGGGTACGGCCCGGGCGGAGGCGCCGCCGGAGGGCGTGCCGGGGGCGGGTGGCTTTCCGGTGGGCGGTCTTCCCCGGGGGGCCGTCGTGGTGGAGGCGGTCCCGGCCGGGCGGAACGCGGTGGCGGAACCTTCGACTCCGCTTCCGTGCGTGCTCGTGGTGCAGCACGAGGACGGGACCGGCCCCGGGCTGGTCGGAGAGGTGCTGCGGCGGACCGGGGTGCGGACCGCCGTCCACCACCCCTGGCGCGGGGAACCGCTGCCCGCCTCCCTCGCCGGGTACGGCGGACTTCTCGTGCTCGGCGGCGCGGCGAACTGCGACGACGAGACGGCGGCGCCCTGGATACCGGCGGTCCGGTCACTCGTGCGCGAGGCCGTCCGGCACCGCGTCCCCCTGCTCGGGATCTGCCTCGGCGGCCAGATCATGGCCTCCGCGCTCGGCGGCACCGTCACGGCCCGCGGCCGGGTTCCCGAGGTGGGCGCCGTGCCCCTGCGCAGACTGCCCGGGGCCGCCGCAGACCCGGTTCTCGGCCGGGTGCCCGACGGGGCGCCCGCCGCCCAGTGGCACTGGGACGAGATCACCGCACTGCCCCCGGGCGCGGTCCCGCTGCTGACCGGGGACGACTGCGCCCACCAGGCGTTCCGGGTGGGCGAGCGGGCCTGGGGCGTCCAGTTCCACCCCGAGGTCCTCGCCGCCCAGGTCGCCGACTGGGCCCGCTCCGACGGCCCGGCGGTCGCGGCGGCCGGCGGCGACCCCGAGGGCGCCGTCGCCTCCGTCCGCGCGGCGGAACCCGCGCTCCGCGCGGTCTGGAGCCGGGCCTCCGCCGCCTGGGCCGCCCTCGTCCACGAGTCCGCCGAGGGCGCGGAACACGCCGAGGGCACAGAGTTCGCCGAGTTCGCCGAATCCGCCGATCCGGCCCGGTGCGCCGGGCCCGCCGGGCGGCCGTCCCTCTGACCAACCGGCGGATGCCGTTCGCAGGCCCCCGCCGTGCGCGTGTGCTCCCCGCACGGGAACGACGCAGGACAACGGCGTGCGCCGGGTGTGCGATTCGCACGCCCGGGCGCACGCCGGAGTGGTGACAGCGACGACTGTCCCGCCGTCCCGGGCCATGACAGTTTCCTCTCGTATCCACTCCACAGCGAGCCGAGAGAGGGAGCACGGGTGAACCCTGAGTACGCCGCGTACACCCAGGCGGACCGCGACTTCTACGACGCCCCCCACCGCGCCCGGCGCGGCGGCACCGGCGACGAGCAGTCGCAGTACGCCCCGGCTCGTACCCCCGCCCCCGAGGGGTGGGAGACATCCCGGCGCGGCGACTGGCTCTCGTACACCCCGCTCGGACTCCAGCTGCCGCCCCAGGGCTGGAAGATTCATGTCTCGGCCGGACTCGACAACGCCGAATCGATCCTGCAACGGGTCTCCGCGTACTGCGTCCCCCGGCGCCTCGCGTTCAAGTTCGTCCCCGGCCCCGGCCTGCTCCTGCTGCGCAACGCCAAGTACGCCGACCGCGCCGGCAGCGGCAAGTTCATCACCGTCTACCCGCACTCCGAGGAGACCTTCCCCGAGGTCTGCACCGACCTCGTGGAACTGCTGGCGGACGAGCACGGGCCCACCATCCTCAGCGATCTGCGCTGCGGCGACAGCCCGGTGCACGTCCGGTACGGCGCGTTCGCCGCGAGGTACTGCGCGGGCCCCGACGGCCGGCTCGTGCCCGCCGTGGCCGACCCCGGCGGCACCCTGGTGCCCGACCCGCGCGGCCCGTCGCTGAAGATCCCCGACTGGGTGACACCCCCCGCCGTCCTCGGACCGTATCTGGCCGCCCGCTCCGCCGTGAGCATGCAGGACCTGCCGTACGAGGTCCTGGGCGCCCTCCACTTCTCCAACGGCGGCGGCGTCTACAAGGCCCGGGACACCCGGACCGGCGAGACCGTGGTGCTCAAGGAGGCCCGGCCGTACGCGGGACTGGCCGCCGACGGCGCCGACGCGGTCGCCCGGCTGGAGCGCGAGCGCGTCGCGCTGGAGCAGCTCGCCGGACTCGACTGCGTACCGGAGGTGCGCGGCACCTTCCAGGTGGGCGATCACCACTTCCTGGTGCTGGAGCACATCCCCGGCACCACCCTCAACACCGTCTTCGCCCGCCGCTTCCCGCTGACCGCCGCCGTCCCCGCCGCCGAACGGCTCGCCGAGCACACCGACTGGGCGCGCGGGATGTACGGCCGGGTGGAGCGCGCCGTCGAGCGGGTGCACGCCCGGGGCATCGTCATCAGCGATCTGCACATGAGCAATGTGATGGTCTCCGACGACGGGAACCGTGTCGTCCTCCTCGACTTCGAGGCCGCTTCCCAGGCCGCCGAGGAGCGCCGCCAGATCGTGGCCAACCCGGCCTTTGTCGCCCCGCCGGACCGCCGTGGCACCGCCATCGACCGGTACGCCCTGGCCTGTCTGCGCCTCGCCCTCTTCCTCCCGCTCACCACCCTCTTCGCCATCGACCGCCACGGCGCGGCCCGGCTCGCCCGGGACATCGCCCGCGTCTACCCGGTGACCGCCGAGGAGTTGCGCCCCGCGGTGGAGGAGATCCTGCGCGGCGCCCCGGAGCCCGCAGCGGCACCGGCCGGGGGCACGGTCCCGGAGCCCGGGGAGTGGCCGCTCGCCCGCGACTCCATGGCCCGCGCCATCGCCGCCTCCCGCACCCCCGACCGCGAGGACCGATGTTTTCCGGGCGACATCGCCCAGTTCGCCAACCCGGCCGGCGGCCAGTGTTTCGGCTACGGAGCGGCGGGAGTGCTGTACGCGCTCCACGAGACGGGAGCGCCGCCCTGTCCCGAAGCCGTGGAATGGCTCCTGGCCCGGATCAAGGACCCCGCGTCCGGCACCCCGGTCGGTTTCTACGACGGCCTCGCCGGCATCGCCTGGACCCTGCACCGCCTCGGCCACACGGCCCCCGCCGCCGAACTGGCCGATCTGATCGTCCGCCAGCCGCTCGACGGCCTCGGCTCCGATCTGCACGGCGGCCACGCCGGGATCGCCCTCGCCCTCGCCGACCTGGCCGACGCCATCGGCGGCACCGAGGCCACCGCGCTGCGCCGGGCCGCCGAACAGTGCACCGCACTCGCCGCCCGCGCCCTCGTGCACGGCCCGCCGTCCCCCCGCACCGGGCTGCTCCGCGGCGCCACCGGCCTCGCGCTCCTCTTCGTCCGCCGCTACGAGTCCACCGGCGACCCCGCGCTGCTCGACCTGGCCGCCACCGCGCTCCGGCGCGATCTGGCCCGCTGCAGGACCGGCGCCGAGGGCGCGCTCCTGGTGGTCGAGGAGAAGCGGACCATGCCCTATCTGGGCGCGGGCAGCGCCGGACTCGCGATGGTGCTGGACGAGTATCTGGCCCACCGGCCGGACGAGTCCTTCGAGACCGCGCGCCAGGAGATCCAGCCGGGGCTGCGCTCCGCCTTCTACGTCCAGTCCGGACTCTTCCGGGGGGTGGCGGGACTCGTTCTGCACCTGGCCCGCACCCCGCTCGGCGACCCGGCCGAACGGCAGCGGGCCATCGACCGCCACACCGCCCTCATCGGCCGGCTGGCCACGCCCTTCGCGGGCGAACTGGCCTTCCCCGGAGAGCAGTTGATGCGCCGGTCCATGGACCTGGCCACCGGCACCGCCGGTGTCCTCCTCGCTCTCGGCAGCGCACACCGGCCCGACCGGGTGTCCCTGCCGTTCCTCTCGCTCCGCGAGAGGCCCACGACCCGGCCCCATCCAGGGGCCGTGCACCACCCATGAGCACATTCGTCCCCACGGAAGGAAATCATCATGGCGCTTCTCGACCTTCAGGCTCTGGAGACCCCGGCGGACGAGGCGTACGGCGACCTCGAAGGCGGCAGCCAGGTCAGCCTGCTGGCCTGTGAGTACAGCTCGCTGAGCATCGTCCTCTGCACCCCGTGACACCAGGGCCGAGGGGCTGACCGGTGAACAACCGCACCGGGCCGCCCCTCGGCCACCGCGCCGGTCCCGGGCCGCTTCGGCCGCCCGGGACCGGTCGCGTGGGCCGGTGCCCGGCCGAGACCGGAAGGAATCCAGTGTGACGAGCAGTCCGCCCCTGGTGAAGTCCTCCCCGCCACGGGCGGCCTCCCTCCGGACGACTCCGGGCGCCGGCCGCCTCTCGCTGGCGGCCGTCGTCGTCTGCTCCACCGGCGCCGCGCTCGCCGCCCTCGCGCTGCCCGCCGCGCTCGGCGCGACCGTCGACGACCTGCTGACCCGGCGCCAGATCCCCTGGTCCGGGCTGCTGCTGTGCGCGGCGCTGACCGCCGCGGAAGTCGCCCTCGACGCGCTCGTCGCCCTCCTCGGCGGCTCCACCACCGCGACCCTCACCGCCCGGCTGCGGACCACCCTCGTCGACCGGGTCGTACGCGCCGAACCCCGCCACGGCCAGGCCGTGGCCTCCGGCGATCTGACCACCCGGCTCACCGCCAACGCCGCTGACGCCGCCACCGTCGCGGTCACGGCCGCCACCGCCGCGTCCGTGGTGCTGCTGCCGCTCGGCGCGGCGGTCGCCCTCTTCCTCATCGACCCCTGGGCCGCTGTCGCGCTGCTCGTCGGCGCCCCCGCCTTCGTCCTGCTGCTGCGCACCCTCATCCGCCGCACGGCCGATGTCTCCGCCGACTACCAGCGCGAGCAGGCCCTGATCGCCACCCGGCTCACCGAGGTGCTGGACGGGATCGACACCGTACGGGCGGCCCGCACCGCGACCTCCGAGCACGCCCGGATCACCGAGCCGCTCTCCGCCCTCTCCGGGCACGGCCACCGCACCTGGCGCATCCACGGACGGGCCGTCGGCGCGAGCGCCGTGCTGCTGCCGCTGCTCACCGTGCTGGTGCTGGCCGTCGCCGGGCTGCGGATGTCGACCGGGGCGATCAGCGTGGGCGACCTCTTCGCCGTCTCCCGCTACGCCGTGCTCGCCGTCGGTCTCGGCGCGCTGACCGGCGCGTTCGCCGCGATCTCCCGGGGCCGCACCGCGGCCCGCCGGCTGGAGCCGCTGCTGGATCTGCCCGCCGTGCCCCACTCCTCCCGCACCCTGCCGCCCGGCGGCCCGGGGACGGTTGAGCTGTGCGGCATCGAGGTCGTACGGGACGGCAGGCGGCTGTTGCGCGGGGTGAGCCTCACCGTGCCCGGCGGCAGCTCGCTGGCCGTGGTGGGACGGTCGGGTTCGGGCAAGTCCCTGCTGGCGGCGGTGGCCGGGCGGCTCACCGACCCCGACGCGGGCACGGTCACCCTGGACGGGGTGCCCCTGGACGGGGTCGACCCGGTGCGGCTGCGGGACGAGATCGCCTTCGCGTTCGCCCGGCCCGCGCTGCTCGGCACCACCGTCGAGGACACCATCGCCTTCGGTGCCACAGAGCCGCCCCCGGCCACGGTCCACGAGGCCGCCCGGGCCGCCTCCGCCGACGGATTCATCGCCCTGCTGCCGCTCGGCTACCGGACCCCGCTGGAGCGGGCGCCCCTCTCGGGCGGCGAGTGCCAGCGCCTCGGCCTCGCCCGGGCCTTCGCGCACCGGGGCCGGCTGCTGATCCTCGACGACGCCACCTCCAGCCTCGACACCATCACCGAGGCCCACGTCCAGCGCGCCCTGGCCCGCCACACGGGCACCGGCACGACGATCGTCGTCGCCCACCGCGTCTCGACGGCCGCCGGGGCCGACCGCGTGGTGTGGCTCGACGACGGCGCGGTGCGCGCCGTCGCCCCCCACGCCGCGCTCTGGCGGGACCCCGCCTACCGCGCGGTCTTCCACACCCCCGCGGACGCCCCCCCGGAAACCCCGAACCCCGGCCCGAACGGCCCCGGCCCGGACGGCCCCGTTCCGCCTCGGGCGCCGGAGGGTTCGGGGCCTGCTGTGCCCGTCCGCCCGGAGGGGCCCGCTCCGGCGCGGGCGCCGGAGACCTCGCCGTCTGTCGCGACTGCTCGTACGGAGGAGATCGTTCCGCCTCGGGCGCCGGACGGTTCGGGACTCGCTGGGCCCGTCCGCCCGGAGGGGCCCTTTCCGGCCCGCGCGCCGGGGACCTCGCCGTTTGCCGCGGCCCCCCGCCCGGACGGGCCCTGTCCGGTCCCGGCGTCCGGGCGGTCTGCCGCGACTGCTCGTGCCGACGGGCCCGCTCCGGCGCGCGCGCTGGAGACCTCGCCGTCTCCCTCAGCCCCCCGCCCGGACGGGCCCACCCCCGGGGCCTCGCGGCACGCGGTGCCGCCCGAGTCCCGGAATGGGGCGCCCGCCGGGCGGGAGGAGGTCCGATGACTGCCGGCGAGGCTCCCCCGGAGCAGCGGCGCACCACCGGTGAGGGCTCGCTGGGGCGGGTGTGGCGTGAGGGGCGGCCGTTTCTGCGCGTGCGGACCGGGGTGATGGTGCGGCTCGGCGGGTGGTCGCTGCTGGAGTTCGCGCAGACCTTCCTGGGCGGCTTCGCCATCGCCACCGCCATCGACCGCGGCTTCCTCGCCGGCTCCCCGGCCACCGGCCTCCTCTGGCTGGCCGTCGCCGCCGTCGCCACCCTCCCGGCCGCGCTCGCGACCCGGGGCATCTTCGGCCGGCTGGCGGATCTGGTGGAGCCGCTGCGCGACGGCCTCGTCCGCCGCGCCGCCGCCCGCGCCATCGGCACCGCGCTCGGCGGCCCGGGCGCCGCCACCACCACCCGCTCGGTCTCGCAGGTCACCCACCAGAGCGAGATCGCCCGCGACGGCTGGGCCGGCCTGGTGCTCTCGCTCCGCTCCTTCGTCTTCACCTCCGCCGGAGCCCTCGCCGGTCTCGCCGTCCTCTCGCCGAGGCTCCTCCTGGTGGTCCTGCCGCCGCTCCTCCTCGGCCTCGGGCTCTTCCTCGCCACGCTCATCCCCATGGCGGCCCGCCAACGGGCCTATCTCACCGCCGATGAGACCTTCGCCGCCCACGCGGGACAGACCGCGTCCGCGCTCCGGGACATCGCCGCCGCGGGCGCCGCCGGGCGGACCGTCGACCGGGCTGCCCTGCTCGCCGGCGAACAGGCCGTCGAGGCCCGTGCCCTGGCCCGCTGGGCGGCCGTGCGGATCGTCGCGCTCGGCGTCTGCGGCCGGGTTCCTCCGCTGGTCCTGCTGCTCGCCGCGCCCTGGCTGATGCGCCACGGCCTCACCAGCGGCGCGCTGGTGGGCGCGTTCACCTATCTGACGTACTCCCTGGCCCCCGCCCTGCACGCCCTGCTGACCGTGCTCGGCACCGCCGGAGGGCGGCTGGTGGTGGTGCTCGACCGCTTCACCGGGGCCGCGCCCCTGCCGCCCGCGCCCGGCGCGGACCCCCGCCGGGCCCCCGCGCCCCGCCCCGCCCCGGTGGTCCCCACCGCCGAGCTGCGGGCCGTCAGCTTCGCCTACGGCCCCGCCGCCCGCCCGGTGCTCGACCGGCTCGACCTCACGCTCCGGAGCGAGAGCCGGCTCGCCGTCGTCGGCCCGAGCGGCAGCGGCAAGTCCACCCTCGCGGCCGTACTCGCCGGGGTGGCCGCGCCCACCGGCGGCGAGGTGCGCTGGCTCGGCCGCCCCGCGACCGAGGTGGAACCCACCTCCGTACGCACCCTCCTCCCGCAGCAGCCCTATGTCTTCACCGGCACAATCCGCGACAATCTGCGCTATCTGCGCCCCGCCGCCCGCGACCCGGAGATCTCCGCGACCGTCGCCGCGATCGGCCTCCACGAACTGCTGGAGCGGCTCGGCGGGCTCGACGCGCCGCTCGACCCCCGGCTGCTCTCCCAGGGCGAGCGCCAACTCGTCGCCCTGGGACGGGCCCATCTGACCACCGCGCCCCTGCTCATCCTGGACGAGGCCACCAGCCATCTGGACCCCGTCGCCGAGGCCCGCGCCGAGTGCGCGCTCGCCGAGCGAGCGGGAGCCCTGGTGGTGATCGCCCACCGGCTCACCTCGGCGGCCCGCGCCGACCGGGTGCTGGTGATGGACGGCACCCGCACGGTCTGCGGCACCCCCGCCGAACTCCTCGCGGAATCAGCGCTCTACCGCGATCTGACCGGCCACTGGTCCGGTTCCGGTTCCGGTGCGTCCCGCTGACCGGGCGGCGCGCCCTCCCGGCCCGGCCCGCTCCCGCCGCCGCGCCGGCCCGCCCGGGCCTACAGCCAGCCGAACTCCCGCGAGAGTCTTATCGCGTCGAGCCGGTTCCGCGCCCCGGTCTTGCGGATCGCGGCGGCCAGATAGTTCCGCACGGTACCGCTGGCCAGATGCAGCACGCTGGCAATGGACGACACGGACTCCCCCTCCGCCGCCAGAGCCAGCACGCGTAACTCCCGTGCGGAGAGCGGCACCTCACTGGCCTGGAGCAGACCGAAGGCCAGCGACTGATCGATATGGCGCCCACCGGACGCGACCTTCCGCACCACCTCGCAGAAGTTGTCCACGGGGCCGAACTTGTCGATGTAACCTCTGGCCCCCGCGTCGGAGGCGCGGCGCAGATCCCCGGCCCGGTCGCCGCGGGCGAGCACGACCAGCGCGGTGCCGCCCCGGCCCGACGGCTGCCGTAACGACTCGACGAGCGTCAGCACTTCCACGGAATCCGGACAGTCGAGATCGGTGACCAGTATGTCGGCCGGGCACTCCTCCATGGCGGCACGCACTCCGCCCTTGTCCGTGGTGCGCACTCGGAAGCTCTGATCCTTGCTCAGCAGGCAGGCAAGCGAGGCGCGCCACAGGGACACCCCGTGCACCAACAGAACCGTCGTCATGGACCGCTCCTCTGACTTTCTTCAACGGCTGTCTTCACGAGCTCTCTCAACGGTCTTGTATCCAGCAAATGTTCTGTGTGCAACTACCACCAGTTCACCGCAGAAGGTCCGGGTTTCACTGACGAACTGCCTAATACCCCTGACAGGCGGACGTGAGGGGGGCGTGCGAAGGCACGCGCTCACCTCCTGTGCGCCTCTGTTGACCATGCTCCGCTTCCACGCGCGGGTTTAGCAGGGGAGTGCCGGAAGTGCCGGAAGTGCTGTACGCCCCGGGGGTACGATCTCCGGTTCGGACCGGCTCCGCCCCTCGGTGGGCCGGGCTCTCCGACGGAGCGGCGGACCGGCGGGGAAGCGTCTTCCCTGTGGCGGCGGAAGCAGTCACCCCGGGCCGGTTCCGCCCGCGGCCCGCCGCCACCTGTTCGTATGAAGATCCCGGCCCACCGGCCCCGCCGGGCCCGGGCCGCCGCCTCCGGGGCGGCAGGGTGGCGGCCATGCAAGATCCCCGCGCCTACGCCCTCGCCTTCCCCGCTCCGGCACCCCGCCCCACCGGAGGCCCCACCGGAGGTCCCGGAGCGGGCTCACCCCGCCGCGTCCGCCCGGGCGAGGAGTCCGGCGGCGGCCGGGTAGGCGCGGTGGGGCCGCAACTGCCGCCGCAGGGCGGCCAGCCGGCGGGCCGCCCGCACGGAGTCGAGTGACGGATACGCCTCCAGGAACGCGTCCCAGTGGGGGAGCGCGGCGTCGAGATGCCCCAGCCGCAACTGGGTCTCGGCCAGCCGGGCGTGGGTGAGCGTACGGGCGTGGCGCTCCCCGGGCGTACGGGCCCGGAGCGAGTCCGTGAGCGCGCCGACCGTCCCCGCCCGGTCGCCCAGCGCGGCGAGCGTCTGGGCCCGCTGGTAGTGCAGGGCGCCCAGCGAGTAGGCGGTGAAGGGCCCCGGCGCCGCGTCGTGCGGGGTGTGCAGCCGTTCCGCCCGCGCCAGCGAGGCCAGCGCCGCGCGGCGGTCGTGCCCGGCCTGGAGCACCGCCAGATGGGCCTGGGTGTACGCCTGGACGACGGGCGGCGCGTGCCGCGCGTGGTCCGACGCCCGCTCCGCGAGGTGGAGCACCGCCGGTCCGCGGTGGCCGAGTTCGAGGGCGTGGGTGGCCATGGTGCGCAGCGCTATGGCGAGCGTGGCGTGGTCGCGGGCGTCCGCGGCCAGCCGGGCGGCGAGCAGATGGTAGTGCTGCGCCACCGCGTCGTCGCCGCCGTCGGCGCAGATCCGGCCCAGCAGCAGCGTCAGCTGGGCGGCCTTGGACAGCAGCCCCCGGTGGACCGCGTCCGGCGCGGGCGCGTGGAGCCGCGCGGTGACATCCCGGGCGAGGTAGGCGGCCAGCGCGGCCCGCACCGGACCGCCGCCGAACTGCTCGGCCGCCGAGGCGAACACCCCGGCCATGGCGTGCATCTGCTCGGCCCCCGGCTCCCGGGCACCGGGCCCGGGGTCCGCCGGGGCCGGGTCCGAGGCGGCCCGGCGCGGCCGGGGCAGCAGCTCCGGCACGGCGAACGCGAGCGGGCTGAAGACCCCCGAGGCGAGCAGCCGCCGCCGGGCCGGGTCGAGTTCGGCCTCCGTGAGAAGGGTGAGCGTACGGAGCGGAGCGCTCTGCCAGGAGACCACCGGCACCCGGTCCGGAGCGCGGGTCAGCCCCGCCTGCTGCGCGGTGACCGGTCTCCCCAGCCGGCGGGAGAGCGCCTCCAGCAGAAAGGCGGGCACGGGCGGTCTGGGCTGGGCGCCCGCGAGCCACCGGACGACCGACGAGCGGTCGCAGGCCAGCCGCCGGCCGTGCTCCCCGGCGACCGAGCGGACCGCGCGGGCCAGCTCGCCGGCGTTCCACCCGGACGCCTCCAGCAGCAGCCGCAGCCGGGCGTTGGCCACGGGGGGCACGGTCACTTCTTCCGAAGACATCGGATCACCCTGCCTTCACAAACGCACGAAGTCGCACGGAGTGCCCTCCGCTCGCGGCCCTGAACTCTTGTGCGAGCAGGGCCGGGGACGGTCCAATGTGCTTACCCGGCAGTCCCGTCGGCGCACCAGATGTGCGCCGGTCCAATTCCGTATGGATATGCGCGACCGGGCCCGGCCCGGCGGGCACGGGGAAGTGCCCGAGGCACCGGCACACCGGCACACCGGGAACCGCGCCCGCCGCGCGCATCCGCCCCGGGCGGCACCCTTCCCCGTACGGCACCCCCGGACCGGCCACGGGGGCGTCGGCCGGGGAGCGGAACCGGAGCCCGCGGCCCGGAATCAGGTGGGGGCGTGATGCAGCAGGACGAGGACCAAGGCAGCGGAACCGGAACCGGAACCGGAATCGACACCGGCACAGGCATCGCCACAAGCACAAGCACAAGCACAGGCACAGGCACAGGCACAGGCACAGGCACAGGCACCGGGGCCGTCCTCCCGCGCGGTCGTGACCGGCCCGGGCGGAGCACCGCCGTGGGACGGCCGCCGCCCGGCAGCGCGCCCTGGGTGCGCCGGCTCCTCGCCGGCCGGTGGGGTCTCGACGCCCGGCACACCCTCGTCCGTCCCCTGCTCGTCGACGGCGCGCCGCCGCTCAGCCACACCGCCGGGCTCTGGCGGGTCCGGGGCCCGGCGGGCGACCATGTGCTGAAGGTCCGGCTCGTCCCCGAGGCCCTGCGCACACCGGAGTTCTACGGCCTCAAGGAGGAGATCGGGGCGCACTGCCGGCGGCACGGAGTGCCGGTGGCCGCCGCGATCCCCGCCCTCGACGGCACCACCACCGTCCGCTGCGACCACACCGTCTGCGAACTGACCCCCTGGTACCCGGGCCGGCCCGCGGACCCCGCCGACCCCGCCCAGTCCGCCGCCGTGGTCCGCTGCGGAGTACGGCTGCGCCGGGCCCTGGACCGGCTCCCCGCGAGCGCCCTGGACCGCCTCGCGTCCGTACCCCTCCCGCTGCTCGTCGAGGAGGAGGAGTGGCGGGCCGCGCTCCTGGACGCCGAGCGGCGGCTGCTGCCGCTGTCCGCCGGCCGCGCCGACGCCTTCTCCCGGCGGGCCGCCGCCGCGCTGCGCGCCGCTGTCGCCGCCGGGCCCCTGCTCCACGGCAGCCTCGGCGGGCTCCGCGCCGCCGAACCGGCCGCGATCCACAGCGATCTCCATCCCCAGCACTTCATCGTCGCCCCGCGCCCCGGCTCCACCGCGCCCGGCGGCGGCACCTGGGAGGTTCTCGCCGTGCTCGACTTCGACAATCTGCACACCGGCGACCGCCGGCTCGATCTGGCCTGGCTCGCCGAGACCGCCGGACGCGTCCGCGGCGACACCGCCCGGCGGCGGGCGCTGGCCGCCTTCCTGGACGGGACGGCCGGGACCGGCCTGCTCGGCGCGGGCGACGAGGCCCTGCTGATGCCCCTGCTGATGGCGCACTCGCTGCCCGTCGTCGTCGACATCGCCAAGGACATCCTGGAACGGGGCGACCTCAGCGACCAGTGGCCGGCCTATCTCGAACTGCTCTCCCCGGAGCGCAGAGCGGGCGTCCACGACTCCCTCACCGCCGCGTCCCGCGCCCGCTGACCGCCCCGCCACCGCCCGTCCCCGCCCGCCCCCGCCCGTCTGCGGACTCCGTCCGCTGACCGCCCCGCCCGTCCCCGCCCGTCCCCGCCCGTCCCCGCCCGTCTGCGGACTCCGTCCGCTGACCGCCCCGCCCGCCCCGTCCCGCGTCCGTCACCGGAACTCTCCCTGGGAGGCGACTTCGCCATGCTGTCCCCCGAGACCCCGACCGACTCGCCCTGGCCGGCCGATCTGTCCTCCTACTGCTTCGAGGTGCCCCACGCGCCGGACACGGTCCTCTTCGCATCCGGGAAGGGTGTCCGGCTCGCCGACACGGCGGGCCGGCCGTATCTCGACGGTCTCTCCGGCGTCTTCGTCACCTGCTTCGGCTACGACTGCGCCCCGATCGTCGCCGCCGTCACCGAACAGCTCCGGACGCTCCCCTTCCACCCGCCCCTGCACGGCACCAACCCGGCCGCGCTCGCCCTCTCCGCCGCGCTCGCCGCCCTCGCGCCGCCCGCGCTGACCACCGTCAGACTGGTCAACGGCGGCTCCGAGGCGGTCGAGGCCGCCATCCGGCTCGCCCGGCTCCACCACCGCTCGGAGGGCGAGCCCGGCCGGCTGAAGATCCTCAGCCACTACCACGGGTACCACGGGGCGACCTTCGGGTCGCTCTCCCTGACCGGGCGGCCCGATGTCGGACGCTTCGGCCCCGGAGTGCCCGGCGTGGTCCATGTCTGGCCGCCGGACTGTCTGGAGGCCACCCTCGGCGTGCCGCCCGGGGAGTCGGGGGAGCGCGCCGCCGAGCTGATCGAGCGGACCATCGAGGCGGAGGGCCCCGAGACCGTCGCCGCGCTGGTCGTGGAGCCGGTGATCCATCTGCGCGGTATGGCCGTCCCGCCGCCCGGCTATCTCGCCCGGCTGCGGGAGATCTGCGACCGGCACGGCGTCCTCCTGGTCTTCGACGAGATCGTCACCGGTTTCGGCCGCACCGGAGCGCCCTTCGCCGCCCAGACCTTCGGGGTGGTGCCCGATCTGATGTGCGCCGGCAAGGGAGTCTCCGGCGGGTACGCCCCCCTCGCGGCGGTCCTGATGACCGAGCGGATCGCGGCCTGCCTGGGCGGCGACGGCGGCCCGTACTCCTTCGCCCCCACCCACACCTACGCCGCCAACCCCGTCTCCGCCGCCGCCGGGCTCGCCGCCGTGACCCTCTTCACCGAGCAGGACTTCCCCGCCCGGATCAGCGCACTCGCCGCCCATCTGGAGCCCGGGCTCCGCCGGGCGCTGGACGGGCGCGGCACCCTGCGCGCCATCGGCCTGCTGTACGGACTCACCCTCACGGGCGGCCCCGACGCGGGCGAGCGGCTCGCCCGGGCCTGTCTGCGGCGCGGGCTGATCATCCGGGGCCAGGACGACTGGGCCGTGCTGGCGCCCGCCTACATCACCACCCGGGCCGAGGCCGACGAGATCGCCGGCATCCTCGCGGCGGCGCTCGACGAGACAGCGGCTCCCGGGACCCCGGGCGGCCCCTCCCGGCACCACACATCCCCGGGGCTCCGTTGAACACCCTCTTCCGGGGACCCGCCCGGGCCGCCCTGCCGCGCCTCACCCCCGAGGAGGCGTCCGTGGTGGAACGGGAGCTGGCCGAACTCGACAAGGGCGGGTACGACGGCCCGCTGCCCGGCGCGCTGCGCAGACTCGCCGCCGCCGTCCCGGAACGGCTCTACCACGACAGCGCCCGGCTGCTGCTGCGGATGCACCAGCTCGCCGGGACCGGCAATCTCTCCAGCAACCTCTCCTCCCTGGCCATCGTGCGGGCCTGCTTCGACCTGGGCCTGGTCCCCGACGGCCGCCCCGGCCCCGCCGAACTCATCGTGGGGCGCGGCCATATCGCCCCCGCCTTCTACGCCGAGCGCTATGTGCGCGGCACCTTCCCCTTCGTCCCGCTCGCCACCCTCCACCAGGGCGGCCTCACCGGGGTCATCAACCGCGCCACCGGCTTCACCAACACCATGCGCTACAGCCTCGGCGTCGGGGTCGCCCAGGCCGTCAGCCTCGCCTGGGACCTCGCCCGGCGCGGCGACGACCGCAAGGTCGTCTGTCTCGCCGGGGACGGCGAACTCCAGGAGGGCGTCGTCTTCGAGTGCCTGCGCTTCGCCCACGAGCACGACCTCCGCAATCTGATCCTGGTGGTCGACGCCAACGGCAAGGGCATCGAACCCCTCCCCAAACCGGTCAGCCTCGCCTATCTGAGCGCCTATCTGGGCCGGGTCGAACCCGTCGACGGCCACGACCGCCCCGCCGTGCGGCGCTCCCTGCGCTCCCTGCTCGCCGGGGACGGCCGGGCCGCCCTGGTCTGCCGCACCCGCAAGGGCGACCACAGCTTCCGCCCGCCCCCCGCCGGAACCCCCGCCCGGCCCTCCTTCGCCGCCGGGACCGGCCGGATGCTCGCCTCCCACCAGCGCCGCACCGGACGCGAACTGGCCGTCTTCACCGCCGACATGGCCGCCAGGTTCGGGCTGCGCGGGCAGGTCCCGTACACCAACACCGGGCTCGCCGAGACGCTCGGCGTCGGTCTCACCCTCTCCCTGCCCGAGCCCGTGCTCAAAGTGGTCGCCACCGACGCGATGTACTACATGGACTCGCTCAGCATGCTCACCGAGGCCACCACCGGCGTCCGCAATCTGCTGGTGCTCGCCGGGCGGAGCTGGGGCGCGTGGGGCGGCGCGCACAACGCCACCAACCTCCTCGGCCAGCTGCTCCACACCCGCGTCTACGAACCCGTCACCGAGGCCGAGTTCGCGGCCTGTCTCGACCGGCTCGCCGCCCACCCCGCCACCGCCCATGTGCTGAGCATGGTGGACGCCCGCTTCGACCCGCTCCCCGTGGACTGCTCGGCCGACCCCGACGGCGGGGTCTGGGTCACCCCCCTCCGGCGCCAGGGTCCCCGAACGGCGGTGGTCACCTTCGGCTACGCCGGGGTGCTGGTCGCCGAGGCCAACCGGGGGCCGCGAGTGCCGCATCTGCACTGCGCCGCTCTCGCCCCCGAACTCCCCGGCGCCACCCTGGCCGCCCTCGCCGCGTGCGACCGGATTCTGACCGTCGAGTACAACGGGGCCCACGGCGGCTTCGGCGAAGGGCTCCGCCAGCGCCATCTGCTCCCCGCGGCCGTGCACGCCGTACGCCGGGACATCGGCACCTGCGTCCACGGCGAACAGCTCCGCCGTCACGGGATGAGCCCGCCCCAGCTCCGCGAACTCATCGAACGGACCGCGACCGGGCAGGAGACGGACAGTGCGTCTGTACGCGCATGACCCCCGCTCGCCGCAGTCGGCGGGCACCGTCGACGGCGCCGTCCTCATGCACCGGGAGGCCGCCACCCTGATCGCCGCCTCCGGGCTGCCGGTGAGCTGGCACGACCTCACCCGGGGGCCGTGCGGCCTCGCCACCGCGGGCCCGAGCGACGTGGTGTACGCGGGCTCGGGCCCGTACGCCCATCTCCACCACGCCTGGCGGGAGGAGACCGGCGGCGGCTACCGGATCGTGCGCGAGGTCCACACCGCGCTCTGGTCGGGGTACTGGACCCAGGAGGAGCTGTGCGCCCCGCTGACCCGCCCCGGCGATCTGGTGCTCTTCCCCACCGAGTACACCCGCGGGCTCTATCTGCGGCATCTGCCCGGCGCGCGCCCGGAGAACTCCGCCGTCGTCTACCCCCTGCTGGACCTGCTCCCGCCCCGGCTGCCCGCCCGCCCCCGGCCACCGGCGGACCGGGTGCTGCGCATCGGCTATCTGGGGGCCCTCTCCCTGGCGAAGAACTTCGACCAGGTGCTCTCCGTGGTCGCCCGCTGCGGACGGCGGAGCCCCGTCACCCTGCTGTACGCGGGCAAGCCCAACCACCCCCGCTGGGAGCCCGCTTCCATCGGCCGGGAGCTGGCGGCGCTCGGCGCCGCCCCCGGGACGGCCCGGACGGCCGGGGTGGTGGGGAGGGCGCGGCTCGCCGGGTTCTTCGCGGACATCGATGTGCTGCTCTTCCCGAGCACCGCCTCCCGCGAGACACTCGGGCGGGTGGTGCTGGAATCCCTCACCCACGGGGTGCCGGTCCTGGCCGCCGACGCCGGCCCGGCGGCCGAACTGCTCCCCGCGCGGAATCTGGTCCCCACCCTGCTCGACACCACCACCGCGTTCACCATGGACCGGGTCGTCCCCCTCGGCCGGGTCGACGAGGACGCCCTGGTGGCCAAGCTCCTCGCCCGCGACTTCGCCCCCGCCGGCCCCGTCGACCGGGCGCGCTACGGCACCCGTGCCTTTCTGCGGGCCCTGGCCGGTGACCCCCCGAGCCCCGGGGGGCCCTGCGATCCGACCGTACGGGACCGGCTGACCGTCTCCCCGAGGCCGGAGCCGTCCCCCGCCCCGGCCCTCTCCCGGGCCCGGGAGGTGTTCGCCGCCTACTTCACCCGGCGCGACGACCGCGCCCTGCTCGACGCCATCGACAGCGCACCCGACGGTACGGACCGGGCGGCCCTGCGGGAGATCGTCCGCCGGCCGCACCGCGACCCGTCCGACTACCGGGCCTTCCCCCGGCTCGTCGACGCCCTGGTACTGCCGCCCCTCGGCTACGGCTTCGGCCGGCCGCCGGACCACGATCGCGAGGACCCCACCGATGGACGATCCACGCCCTGACCCCGTCACCTTGCCGCCCGGCAGCGAACTCACCGGCAGAACCGCCCTGGTCGTGGGCGGCGGCCGGGGCATCGGAGCGGCCGTGACCGAGGCCCTCGCCCGGCGCGGGGCCGCCGTCACGGCCGCCGACACCGACCGGCTGCCCGACGCCTGGAACCACTACACCTCCACCCGCGTCGGCGGATTCGCCGAGGCGACCTCGCTGGCCGCCCGCCTCACCCGGCAGGGCCTGAAGGTCACCGCCGAACAGACCGACGCCACCGACGAGGACGCGGTCGTCGCCCTGATGGACACGGTGGCGGAGGGGTCCGGGCGGCTGGACATCCTCGTCAACGCCTTCGGAGTCACCCATGTCAGCACCGTGGAGCGGATGGAACTCCCCGAATTCCAGTCCGTGGTGCGGGGGAATCTGGAGGGGGTCTTCCTCACCGCGAAGCACGCGATCCCGCTGATGCGGGCCCATGGCGGCGGGTCGATCATCAACTTCTCGTCCGTGTCCGGGCGCTCGGGGTTCGCGAGGATCGCGCACTACTGCGCGGCGAAGTTCGGGGTGATCGGGTTCACGGCGGCGCTGGCGCAGGAGGTGGCGAGGGACGGGATTCGGGTGAACGCGGTGTGCCCGGGGGTGGTGCGGTCGAATATGTGGGGGTATCTGCTGGGGGAGTTCGTGAGGGAGGGGGAGAGTGAGGAGGAGTGCTGGGAGCGGATGCGGGGGATGATTCCGCAGCGGGAGTTCCAGACGCCGGAGGATGTGGCGGCCCTCGTGGTCTTCCTGGCCTCGGCGACCCGCATCACGGGCCAGGCCCTCTCCATAGACGGCGGCATGTCCGCCCCCTGACTCCCCCCTCGGCCCCCGCCCGCCCGCCGTTTGAGGACGGCCCCCGCGCCACGGGCAACCCGGGCAATCCCAGCCCGTCCGGCGTTTGAGGACGGACCCTGTGCCACAGGACCCCGCATCCCGCGGGCTTCGGTCGGGGGCCTGCCCCCGAACCCCCGCTCCTCAATCGCCGGAGGGGCTGAGGGTGGCGGCTCACACGCCGGAGGGGCTGGGGGTGGCGGCTCACACGCCGAGGGGCTTGGGTGTGCTGCCTCGGCCCGGCCCGAGGTGCTGGGGTGGCGCGCGTCAACCACCGGCCGGGCTGAGGTTCCCGCCCGCCCGCCGTTTGAATACGGACCCCGCGCCACGGGTAAGCCGGGCAATTCCAGCCCGTCCGGCGATTGAGGACCGCGGGGTCCCGCGCGGCGGGGGAGAGGGGGAGGGGTGGGGGCGGTAGCGTGCTCCGGGTGGCCGGCCGCCCGGGACAAGGAGCCCCCGCATGCTCTCCCCCCTCCCCATCACCACCCTCATGTGGTCCCACTGGCAAACCCGCACCCTCCTCAGCGCCATCGAGCTCGGCGTCTTCCCCGCCCTCACCCACCACCCCCTCCCCGCCGCCGAACTGCGCGAGCGCCTCCGCATCCACCCCCGCCCCGCCACCGACTTCTTCGACGCCCTCGTCGCCCTCGGCCTCCTCGAACGCCACGACGGGCACTACCGCAACACCCCGGAGACCGCCGAGTACCTCGACCCCGCCCGCCCCCACAGCTACCTCGGCGCCGCCCTCGCCGCCCAGGGCGCCGGGCTCGCCGACGAACTGACCGCCGTCCTCCGCACCGGCCGAGCCCTGCGCGGCGCCCGCGACGGGCGCGACTACTACGGCGGCATCTGCGCCACCACCCCCACCCTCCGCGCCTTCCAGCGCGACATGACCGCCCTCAGCATCGGCTCGGCCCGCGCCATCGCCGAGAAGTTCCCCTGGCCGGACCGCCGCACCCTCGCCGACATCGGCTGCGCCGAGGGCGCCCTCGCCGGCCAGGTCCTCTCCCACCACCCCCATCTGCGCGCCATCGGCTTCGACCTCGCCCCCGCCCGCACCGGCTTCGAGGAGTACGCCGCCCGCCTCGGCCTCACCGACCGGATGACCTTCCACGCCGGGGACTTCTTCCGCGACGAACTCCCCACCGCCGATGTGCTGGTCCTCGGCCACGTACTGCACAACTGGAACCCGGACGAACGGCTCCTGCTGCTCACCAAGGCCCACCGCGCCCTGCCCCCGGGCGGCGCCGTCCTCGTCTACGAGACCCTCATCGACGACGACCGCCGCCGGAACACCACCGGTCTGCTGCTCAGCCTGATCATGCATCTGGAGGTGCCCGGCGGCGCGGACTACACCGGCGCCGACTGCCGCCGCTGGCTCGCGGAGACCGGCTTCACCTCCTCGTACACCGAACACCTCGACGGCCCCGAGTCCATGGTCGTCGGCATCAAGTGAGCGGCCCCGTGCACACCTCCCGCCCGGCGGACGCCCCCGCCTCCGCCCCCACCGACCTGATCATGTTCTGGAATCTGTACGAGGCCGCGATCGAGCGGCTCGACGGCGACCACGCCCGCTGGGAGGCCCAGCGCGAACTGATCACCGCACACCGGCCCCGGGTCCTGCTGACCACCGAGGGCTGGGGCTGGCACCGCGACGGCCGGAAGCTCTTCGACGACACCCGGGACGCCCTCGGCATGGACGGGGTGCTCTTCCCCGCCAAGACCGAGTGCGACCTCGCGGTCTTCTGGCAGCCCGACATCACCCGGGTGGAGACCGAGACCGTCCCCCCGGAACTCGCCGCCTGGCACGGCCACGGCGCCGTCACCCTGCGGCTGCCCGGCCACCCGGAACCCCTGCGGTTCGCCGTCGCCCATCTCGACCCCTTCAGCCCCACGAACCGGCTGATCGAGTCCGACCGGCTGCGGCGGTACGCCGACCCGGCCGGCCCCCCGACCATCCTGGCCATGGACGCCAACACCGTCCCGCCCGGCGACCCCGAACCCGACTGGGAGCAGGTCCCCGCCCACCGCCGCGACGACCACCTCCCGCCGGACTCCGGCACCGCCGACCGCACCCCGCTCCGCCGGCTCCTCGGCCGCCCCGGCGCCCCGCTCTTCCTCGACGCCGGCGCCCACACCGCCGACCGCGCCCCCACCTTCGGCTTCCACCCGCCGTGCGAGGCCCCCCGCCGCATCGACCTGATCCTCCTCGCGCCCGCCCTCGCGGAGAGCCTCGCCGGCTACCGCGCCCTGGACGACCCCCTGCTGACACCCGGCCCCGACCGCCCCGCCGCCTCCGACCACCGGCCGGTCACCGTCCGGCTGCGCCGCCGGTGACCGCCGCGCGGGCCGGGGGTCCGGCCGCCCTGGAGCGGTTCAAGGACCGGATGGCGCGGGGCGAGATGTACGACGCGTCCGATCCGCTCCTCGAACCCCACCGGCTGCGCTGTCTGGATCTGCTCGACGCCTTCAACCGCACCGCGCTGCGCGACTTCCCCGCGCGGGAGGCCATTCTCCGCCGACTGCTCGCCCGGGTCGGCCCCGGCGGCTGGGTGATGCCCCGGTTCCTCTGCGAGTTCGGCTTCTTCATCGAGCTGGGGCCCCGGGTGCGGATCAACTACGACGCCGTCCTGCTGGACTGCGCCCCGATCGTCATCGGCGCCGATGTCTGGATCGGCCCCCGCTGCCAGCTCTACACCGCCAACCACCCCTTCGACCCGGAGCTGCGCGGAGCCCTGCGCGAACAGGCCAGACCCATCGAACTGGGGGACAGCGTCTGGCTCGGCGGTGGGACCATCGTGCTCCCCGGGGTGTCCATCGGCGCGGGCGCGGTGGTGGGCGCCGGCTCCGTCGTGACCAGGGACCTGCCCCCGTCGGTGGTCGCCGCGGGCAACCCCGCGCGGGTGATCCGCCCGCTCCCCTGAGGCCGCGCCCTCGAAGGAAGGGCTCCGCCGTGCTCCCACCCCAGCGTCCCGCCGTCCGGGCCGTCGTCTTCGACCACGACGGCACCCTCGTCGACACCGTCCGCGCCGACTTCCTCTCCTGCTCCGCGCTCTTCGAGGAGTACGGAGCCCCGCTGCCGGCCCGGCGCTGGGCCGCCGAGGTGTGCGGCCACCCCGACGGCTACGACCGTCTCCTCGCCATGCTGCACGCCCTCGGCGGACCGCCCGTCGCGGCTCTCCGCGTCCGGCTGGAGAGCCACTGGGAACGGTTCTTCACCCCCGAGCACATACGGCTGCTGCCGGGCGTCCGCGAACTCCTCGACGCGCTCCGGGCCGACGGGGCGCGGCTCGCGGTGGCCTCGGCGGCCGACGGGCCGTGGGTGGGCCGCTGGCTCACCCACTTCTCCATCGCGGACCGCTTCGAGGCCGTGGTGACCGGGGACCAGGTGCCCTTCCGCAAGCCCCACCCCGCCGTCTATCTGGAGGCCGCCGCCCGGCTCGGCGTGCCGCCCGAGGAGTGCGCCGCCGTCGAGGACTCGATCACGGGTGTGGCCGCGGCGCGGGCCGCCGGGATGACCGTGATCGCCGTTCCCACCGAGCTGACCCGGCACTGCGACTTCACCGGGGCCCACCATCTGCTGCCCGGCATGGCCGCCCTGGAGGCCCTCGCCTGGCTCCGCCCCGGCACGGCCCGGTGAGGGGCCGCCGGGGCCCGGCCGGACGCGGCGCTCAGAGACCCACGTCCCGCCCCCGGTGGTCGTCGAAGGTCTCCCGCCGCACCAGCAGCCGGGACCGGCCCCCGGCGACCGCCACCACCGGCGGACGGCCCGTCAGGTTGTAGCCCGACGCCATCGACACGTGGTAAGCGCCCGCCGCCGGCACCGCCAGCACATCCCCGGGCCGCAGATCCTCCGGCAGCTCCACCGACTCCGCGAGCACATCGCCCGCCTCGCAGTGCCGCCCGACGACGGTGGTCGCCCGCATCGGCGCCGCCGACGGGCGCCCCACCATCCGCACGGTGTACCGGGCGCCGTAGAGCGCGGGCCGCGGATTGTCGCTCATCCCGCCGTCGACGGCGGCGAACACCCGGCCGCCCGTGCGCTTGAGCGCCAGCACCCGGTAGAGCGCGACCCCCGCCGGCGCCATGATCGAACGGCCGGGCTCCACGGTCAGCCGGGGCAGCGGATAGTCGAACTCCGCGCAGCAGCGGACCAGCGCGTCGTTGACGCGCCGGCCGTACGCCGCCGGGGCGGGCGCCGGGTCCCCGGGCCGGTAGGCAACGGCGAAACCCCCGCCGAGATCCAGCTCCGGCAGGGTGATGCCGAAGCGGTCCCGGACTCTCGCCATGAACGCCACCAGCCGCCGCACCGCGAGCGCGTACGGCTCCGGGGAGGCGATCTGCGACCCCAGATGGCTGTGCAGCCCGGTCAGCTCCAGACACGGCTGCCCCAGGATGCGGGCCACCGCGTCCTCCGCGTCCCCGTCCGCGATGGAGAGCCCGAACTTCTGCCCCTCCATGCCCGTACGGATCTTCCGGTGGCCGCCCGCCTCGATCCCCGGCAGCACCCGCACCATCACCTGCTGGGCCTCCGGGCCCGGCACCTGGGCGGCGAGCCGCGCGATCTCGCACTCGGAGTCGATGACGATCCGGCCCACCCCGAGCCGCAGCGCTGTCCGCAGATCCTCCGGAGACTTGGCGTTGCCGTGCAGCACCATCCGCTCGGCGGGAAAGCCCCGGGTGGCGGCGAGTTCCAGCTCGCCGGCCGAGCAGAGGTCGAGCCCCAGCCCCTCCTGCTCCATCCAGTCCACGACCGCCCGGCAGAGGAACGCCTTGGCCGCGTAGACCACATCGGCGTCCGGCAGCGCCCGCCGCCAGGCCGCCGCACGGGCCCGCACCTCCCCTTCGTCCAGCACATAGGCGGGGGTTCCGTACCGCTCGGCCAGCTCGGTCAGCGACACCCCTCCCACCGCCACATCGCCGCCGGGCGCCAGCACGGCGGAAGCGGGCCACACCGAGGGGGCGGCCAGCTCGGGCAAGCGCACCGGGTTCGCGGGTACCACCGTCATCCGTACACCTCTGTCCATGGGTCGAGTGCTTCGCGCGTGCGGGTCAGCCGGAGACGGCGGGGGCCACGGCGTCCGGGCCCCACTCCCGGCGGCGGGCACAGACTCCCGCCGCCGAGCGGGCCGTGGACCCGCGGGCGCCCGGGGCCGGGGCGGTGAGCCGGGGGTCCACCGTCACCGCGGTCACCCCGAGCGGCTCCGCGAGAGAGCGGAGCGCGGGCTCCGCGAGCCTGATCCACCGCTGGTCCGGGCCGAGCGCCCCGGCCAGCCGCTCCGGGCTGGTGAAGCCGACGGCCGTCCGCACCCCGAGCGGGGTGCGCAGAAAACGCAGCTGCCTGCCTCCGGCGGAGCCGAGCCGCACCGGCACGTACAGCGGCCCTGCCGGGCGGCGTTCGTCGGGGTCCGCGGTGTCCGCGCCCGCGGGGGTGGGGAATTCCATGGTGTGTCCTTCGCAGGGAAGTCGGTGAATGCTCCGGCCACCCGAAGCTATGCCCCCGCCACCGCTCCCCGGCACCTCCCTGACGCCCCGCTGACCGCCCACCCCCGCTCTTTGACGCCGCCCTAGCGCCGGGGAGGGATCATGCCGCCGCCCACCTGTCCGCCCGCCTGTCCGCCCGCCTGTCCGCCTGGCGCCCGCGAGTCCGCCCGGTCCTGCCCGTCCTGCGGTCCGTGCGTCCGCCTGCCTGCCCGGCGGTCCGGTCCTGCCAGGCCCCCGACTCCCGCGCCGGGAGGTGCCCCCCCGGGAAGCCCCCGGGGGCACGCGGGTGCCTCTTTCCGCCCCTCCGCCTGTCCCCACCCTGCGGGCCGGGGGCGCCGGGCCGCGCCCGGCGGGGCTACGGCAGCAGCCCCGCCCGGCGGGCCGCCACCACCGCCTCCAGCCGGGTGTGGGCGCCCAGCTTCCGCATCGCCGCGCGCAGATACCCCTTCACCGTCTCCGGGCGCAGCCCCAGCCGCTGCGCCGCCACCGCGTTCGTCGAGCCCGCGGCGACACACGCCAGCACATCCACCTCGCGGGGCGCCAGCGACACCGTCCCCGCCCGCTCCCCGGCGCCCGTCCCGGCAAGCGGGCCCGCGCCGGCCGCGGCCAGCCGCCCGCAGACGGCGGTCAACTGCTCCCGCAGCAGCGGGTCGGCGACCCGGGGGGTCAGCGCCCGCAGCACTCCGTGGATCTCCCGCACCTCCTCCCAGGCGCCGAGCCCCGCCGTGGGCTCCCGGGCGATGGCCAGCAGCCCCTGCACCTCGTCCCTGACCACCAGCGCCTGCTCCACATCACGCGCCGCCGCCACCGCCGCGTCGAAGGTCCGGTCACCCAGCGGCACCGGCCGCCGCAGCGCCCCGTACAGCACCCCGCGCACCTTCCGCCGCACCACCACCGGCACCGCGAGCACCGAGCGCAGCCCCTCCGCCGAGACGGCCGCGTCGTACTCATGGCTGATGTGCCGGGCCTCGCGGTAGTCGGTCACCGCGCACGGGCGCGACAGCGCCATCGACTTGCCGCCCAGACCGTTCCCCGCACAGATCGCCAGCCCGTGCAGCGCCTGCGTCTGCGCCCCGCTGAGCTGCGCGATCCGCAGCCGCTGGGCATCGAGCAGCAGCCCCCCGAAAGTGATCGGAATCCCGGTCGCACGGCGCAGCCGCAACAGCGCCGCCCGCATCTCCACCGCCTCGGCCGGTTCGGACACCGCTCCACTTCCCGTTCTCCCGCAGGGGGTCTCCCGCGGGGGGCCCGGCGGGGCCACCCCCGATCGGGGGTGGTGAGACGTACGTCACTGATTACACGATGCTACTGAGTGGTGAGGCAATGAGGAGGGCACATGACGGCAAGCAGCGGCGCTACCGGGGAGTTCCGGGCGGCCCGGGACTTCCTGCTGCGACACCGGGAGGAGTACCGGAGCGCGTACGACGGCTTCGCCTGGCCCCGGCCCGAGCGCTTCAACTGGGCGCTCGACTGGTTCGATGTCATCGCCGACGGCAACGACCGCACCGCCCTGCACATCGTGGAGGAGGACGGTACCGCGATCGAACTCTCCTTCGCCGAACTGTCCCGCCGCTCCGACCGGACCGCCAACTGGCTCCGCGCCCAGGGGGTACGGGCCGGGGACCGGCTGGTCGTGATGCTCGGCAACCAGCACGAACTGTGGGAGACCGCCCTCGCGGCGATGAAGCTGCGCGCCGTCGTCATCCCCGCCACCCCCCTCCTCGGCCCGCTCGATCTGCGCGACCGCGTCGAACGGGGCCGGGCCGCGCACGTCCTCGTACGCACCGAGGACACGGCCAAGTTCGACTCCGTACCCGGTGACTACACCCGGATCGCGGTCGGCGCCGAACCGCCCCCCGGCTGGCTCGACTACCGCGACGCCGCCTCCGCCGAAGCGGAGTTCCGGCCCGACGGGATCACCCGATCCGATGACCCGCTGATGCTCTACTTCACCTCCGGGACCACCGACCGCCCCAAGCTCGTCGAGCACACCCATACGTCCTACCCCATCGGCCATCTCGCCACGATGTACTGGATCGGTCTGCGCCCCGGCGATGTCCACCTCAACATCTCCTCGCCCGGCTGGGCCAAACACGCCTGGTCCAACCTCTTCGCGCCGTGGAACGCCGAGGCCACCGTCTTCATCCACAACTACCGCCGCTTCGACCCGGCCGCGCTGATGGCGCGGATGGACCGCGCGGGCGTGACCAGCTTCTGCGCGCCCCCCACCGTGTGGCGGATGCTGATCCAGGCCGATCTGAGCCGGCTGCGGGTGCCGCCCCGCGAGGCGGTCGCGGCGGGGGAGCCGCTCAACCCCGAGGTCATCGAGACCGTGCGGCGCGAGTGGGGCGTCGCCATCCGGGACGGCTTCGGGCAGACGGAGACCGCAGTCCAGGTCTCCAACAGCCCCGGCCAGCTCCTCAAGGCCGGATCGATGGGCCGCCCCAGCCCCGGCTACCGGGTGGAGCTGCTCGACCCGGTCACCGGTGAACCCGGCGCGGAGGAGGGGGAGATCGCCCTCGACCTCTCGGCGCGCCCGGTGGGTCTGATGACCGGCTACCACGGCGACCCGGAGCGGACGGCGGAGGCGATGGCCGACGGGTACTACCGCACCGGGGACATCGGCGCGCGCGACGCCGACGGGTACATCACCTACATCGGCCGCTCCGACGACGTCTTCAAGGCGTCCGACTACAAGATCTCCCCCTTCGAGCTGGAGAGCGCGCTCCTCGAACACGAGGCGGTCGCGGAGGCGGCGGTCGTCCCCGCGCCCGATCCGCTGCGGCTCGCCGTCCCGAAGGCGTACGTCGTGCTGGCGGACGGCTGGCAGCCGGGCCCGGAGACCGCACGGCTCCTCTTCGCCCACTCCCGTTCCGTCCTCGCCCCGTACAAACGGGTGCGGCGGATCGAGTTCGCCGAGCTGCCGAAGACCGTCTCGGGCAAGATCCGCCGCATCGAACTGCGCGAACGCACCGCGAAGGGCTCCACCGACGAGTACGCGGAGGACGAGCTGTGACATCCCGCTCCGCGCCGACCGAACCGCCCGAACCGCCCGCACGACAGACGGGACCCGCCATGGCCACGGACCGCGCCGGAGCACTCTCGTACGACCGCGGCACCGCCACCGCGCCGCTGCTCCGCGACACCATCGGCGCCAACCTCGACCGCGCGGTCCTCGCCCACCCCGACCGCGACGCCCTGGTGGTCGCGGGCGGACCCCGCTGGAGCTACGCCGAGTTCGGCGCCGAGGTGGACCGGCTGGCGCGCGGACTCATCGGCACCGGCGTCGGCCGGGGCGACCGGGTCGGGATCTGGGCGGTCAACTGCGCGGAGTGGGTGCTGGTGCAGTACGCCACCGCCCGCATCGGCGCGATCATGGTGAACATCAACCCCGCCTACCGGTCGCGGGAGCTGGAGTACGTACTGAACCAGGCCGGCGTCTCCGTGCTCTGCGCCTCCCCGCGCCACCGGACCACCGACTACCGCGCCCTGGTCGAACAGGTCCGTCCGCGCTGCCCCGGACTGCGGTCCGTCCACTACATCGGGGACACCTCCTGGGAGGCCCTGCTCGCGGCGTCCGCCGGGGTCACGCCGGACGAGCTGGCGGCCCGCGAGGCACGGGTGGAGTGCCACGACCCCGTCAACCTCCAGTACACCTCCGGCACCACCGGCTTCCCCAAGGGAGCCACCCTGTCCCACCACAACATCCTCAACAACGGCTACTCCGTCGGGGAACTGCTCGGCTACACCGAGCAGGACCGGATATGCATACCCGTGCCCTTCTACCACTGCTTCGGCATGGTGATGGGGAATCTCGCGGCCACCTCGCACGGTGCGTGCATGGTGATCCCCGCGCCGTCCTTCGACCCGGCGGCCACCCTGCGCGCGGTCGACGAGGAGCGCTGCACCTCCCTCTACGGGGTGCCGACGATGTTCATCGCCGAACTCCAGCTCCCCGACTTCCCCTCCTACGACCTCACCTCGCTGCGCACCGGCATCATGGCCGGCTCACCGTGCCCGGCGGAGGTGATGAAGCGGGTGGTCACCGAGATGCACATGGCCGAGGTCTCCATCTGCTACGGCATGACCGAGACCTCCCCCGTCTCCACCCAGACCCGGCGCGACGACGACCTGGAACGCCGCACCGGCACGGTCGGGCGGGTGCTGCCCCATGTGGAGGTGAAGATCGTCGACCCGGCGACCGGGGCCACGGTGCCGCGCGGGCGCTCCGGTGAGCTGTACACCCGCGGCTACAGCGTGATGGTCGGGTACTGGGACGAGCCCGAGCGGACCGCCGAGGCCGTCGACCGCGACCGCTGGATGCACACCGGGGATCTCGCGGTCATGCGGGAGGACGGCTGTGTGCAGATCGTCGGCCGGATCAAGGACATGATCATCAGGGGTGGCGAGAACGTCTACCCGAGGGAGATCGAGGAGTTTCTGTACACCCACCCCGGGGTCGCCGATGTGCAGGTCGTCGGTGTTCCGGACAGCCGGTACGGCGAGGAGATCCTGGCCTGTGTCATCCCCCGCGACCCCGCCGCCCCGCCGACCCTGGACGACATCGCCGCCTTCTGCCGGGAGCGGCTCGCGCACTACAAGATCCCGCGCAGGCTGGAGATCCTGGAGACCTTCCCGATGACCGTGAGCGGGAAGGTGCGGAAGGTGGAGCTGAGGGAGCGGTACGGGACGGGCGGGGGGTGAGCCGGGCGTCAGAGCTCCCGGCGCATGCAGACCCGGGGCCAGCGGTCCAGACCGAGCCGCTTCTCCACCCGTCTGACCTCGCGCAGGCCCTCGGTGAGCTCGTCCTCACCGAGGGTGCGGAAGCCGAGGCGGGTGTAGTAGGGGGCGTTCCAGGGCACCTCCGCGAAGGTGGTGAGCGTGATGCCGGCCGTCCGGTCCGCCGACGCGCGGGCGGCGAGATGCTCGATGAGCGCCCGCCCCACGCCGCGCCGCGCGGCGGCCGGGTGCACCGAGACCTGCTCGATATGGGCCGCCCCGTCGATCTCCTCGTGCAGCAGATACCCGACCACGACTCCGTCGTCGCCGACGGCGGCCCAGGCGCTCTGTGCCGCCCGGTAGCGCTCCAGCACATCCAGCCCGGGCGGATCGTCGTCGGCGATCTCCCCCATCCCGAGCCCCCGGAACGGTTCGCCCGCGGCGCGCTCGATGTCCTGGAGCCGTGGCAGCTCCGCGTCAGTGACCAGTCGGATACGCATCCCTCAAGTATCCTCCGCCCCCTGGAGACCTCACCACGCGCCTCCTCCGCCCCGCCCCGCCGGGGAGCCCCGCGCCTCCGCCACACGAAGAGCCCTCCGCCGGCTCCGAGCGGGTCGATCCCGCCGCCGCACTCAGGCCCCCGTGAGCACCAGCCGCATCGCCGCCGCGTTCACCGGCTCCGCCCTCCCCGTCACCTCCAGCACGAACAGCGGCACCCCCAGCCCCTCCGCCCGCGCCCTCGTCTCCTCCGCGTACCCCGCCAGCGCGAAGTACGCGGTCGACGCCGACGCCGCCATCCCGCTCAGCCACAGACACTCCACCTCGCGCGGCAGCACCGGCCGCGCCGAGGGATCGACCCGCGCGATCAGCCCCGCCGCCCGTACACCGGCCCCGCCGGGCGGCCGGAACTCCTGCCGCACCACATCCCGGTACCCCAGCCACCGCAGATACCGCGCCGCCACGGTCACGGCGTCCCGCTCGTTCCGTATGGTGACGGGCCGGAACAACGGGCGCGGCGACGGCCCCGCCGGACGCACCGGCATCCGCAGCACCACCCCGCAGGGACACCCCAGCTCCGGCTGCGGCCAGTGGTCGCGCCGACCGCACCCGCCGCAGCGCACCAGCACCCAGTCCTCCGCCCAGGTCCTGCGGGTCACCCGCTCCGGCGGCGCGGCCGGCAGCAGCGGCGGGGCCAGCGGCTCGCCGCACGCACAGGGGTAGACCGGCGCGGTGTACTCATGCTCGCGCCGGCAGGACGGACAGCGCACCGGTACCGCGTCGGACATCCCTCACCCACCCCACCGTCACCACCGTTGTGCCTCCATCGTCCACCAACGACCCCACCGGAGGGAGAGGTTCCCCCATCCCGTCGCCCCGGCCCCCGCTCCCGGGGCGTTAGGTTGTGCGGGTGCGACTGAGAGTGGAGTTCACCACCGAACCCTTCGACCTGGACGAGACCCCGGCCCACGCCGTCGTCGCCCGTGAGGTCATCGGGGCGCCCGGGGCCGGACTCGACGCCGTGGACGTGGGCCCGTTCGGCAACACCGCCGAGGGCACCGCCGACGCGGTGCTCGGCACGGTCGGCGCGCTGCTGCGCCGCACCCTGGCCGCCGGCGCCACCCGGATCTCGCTCCAGGTCACTGTGGCCGATGAGGTCAACACGGCCGTCGAGGACGGCACATGACCGGGCCCCCGCCGGGCGACCACCCGCTCGCCCGGGCCGTCGGCCCGCTGGTCGAGGCCCTCGGCGCCGAGCTGATCGCCCCCGGGCAGGCCGGCCCCGACGACGTGGTCCTCGCCTGGGAGGGCGAGAGCGTCGTCGCCGTGCGGCTGCCGCAGCTCTCCGAGTCGCTGGGCCGGCTGCTGGCCGCCCTGGAGCGCCGCCACGGCAGGCCGCTCGCCGAACTGGACCGCAGAACCAAGCAGTCGGTGGTGCGGAGCCTGGAGGCGCGGGGCGCGTTCTCCGTGCGCCACGGGGTGGAGACGGTCGCCGAGGCGCTCGGAGTGAGCCGCTTCACCGTCTACAACTATCTGAACAGGGAGAACGCGGCGAAGGGCGGCTGACCCCGGCCTCCGGGCGCCCCATCGTGCTTCAACAGACTGTTGACGGCACCGGGCGGAGGGCGTTAGCTGTGGGCCCACCCCGCGCGCTCCCGCCCGCCCCACGGCCCACGGAGGCTCCCGTGACGTCGACTCCGCACCGCCCGCCGCCCACCCCTCCCGTACCGCCCGCCGGGCTCGGCCCGTTCAACGCCGCGCCGGAGCACTCCGCCGCCGCGGCGCTCCACCGGGTCTGCGCCAGCACCACCTGGTGCGAGCGGGTGCTCGCCGGCCGCCCCTACCCCGACCCGGAGGCCCTGCTCGCCGCCGGTGACACAGCCCTGGCCGCGCTGACGCCGGACGACCTGGCCGAGGCCGTCGCCGGGCACCCGCCGATCGGCCGCCCGGAAGCGGGGGACCCGCTCTCCTCCCGGGAACAGCGCGGGATGGACGGCGCCGACGACGCGCTCAGAGCCGAGATGCACCGGCTGAACCTCGCCTATGAGCGAAGATTCGGCCATGTCCTGCTGATCTGCGCCACCGGTCTGACGGCCGGACAGCTGCGGGACCGGGCCCGGCTGCGGCTCGGGAACCCGCCCGAACGGGAGCGGGAGGCGATCCGCGCCGAACTGGGCGGCATCAACCGCATCCGGCTCGCCCGCCTCGCGGCCGACATCTGAAGCGCGGGCCCCGACGCCTCACGGAGGAGGACAGCGCATGCGCACGGACACCACCGCGTCGGTCTCCACCCACGTCCTGGACACCGCCGCCGGACGGCCCGCCGCCGGGGTCGCCGTCACCCTCTCGGCCCGGCGCGGGCCCCGGGCCGCGTGGGTGGAGATCGGAGCCTCCGCGACCGGCCCGGACGGCCGCTGCCAGGATCTGCCGCCCCTCCCGGCGGGCACCGTCCACGCCCGCCTCGACTTCGCCACCGGGCCCCACCTCGCCCGGGAACACCCCGGCACGGACCCCTTCCTCCCCTTCTTCCCCGAGGCGGCCGTGACCTTCGCGGTCGTGGCCGGTGAGCACTACCACGTACCCCTGCTGCTCAGCCCGTTCGGCTACTCCGTCTACCGGGGGAGCTAGGGCCCTGCGCCGGGACCTCGCCGGGACCTCGCCGGGCTCGCGTGTCCGGTGGGCACGGGAGGCACGGGAGGCACCCCCACCGCAGTGGCGCGATCCTCCGCCTGGCGACGCACGGCACCGGACCCCGCTCACTGATCCCGCCCGATCCCGACGAAAGGCCCTGGTCCATGCCCACGATTCTCGGCCAGAACCAGTACGGCAAGGCGGGTGTCCGCGTCGTCCGGGTCATCCGCGAGGGCGCCGTCCACCACATCAAGGACCTCACCGTCTCGGTGACCCTCGCCGGAGAGTTCGACGAGGCCCACTACTCCGGCTCCAACTCCGGCCTGCTGCCCACCGACACCACCAAGAACACCGTGTACGCCTTCGCCAAGGAGCGGGGGATAGCCTCCGCGGAGGAGTTCGGGATCGAACTGGCGCGCCACTTCGTCACCTCGCAGCCGGCGGTCCACCGGGCCGGCATCCGGATCGAGGAACACGGCTGGAGCCGCGTCGAGAACTCCCCCGGGGACGGCGGAACGGGGCACTCCTTCGTCCGTACCGGGCGGGAGACCCGGGTCAGCCGGATCGGCTACGACGGCGAGCGGTGGCAGGTGGTCTCCGGGCTCGACGGCCTCACCGTGCTGAACTCCACGGACTCCGAGTTCTCCGGCTATGTGAAGGACAGGTACACCACACTCCAGGAGGCGTACGACCGGATTCTGGCGACCGATGTCCGTGCCCGCTGGCGCTACTCCTGGGCCTCGGACGCCACCCGTGCGCCCGACTGGGACACCTCGTACGGACAGGCGCGCGCGAACCTGCTGCGGGCCTTCGCCGAGACCTACTCGCTCTCCCTCCAGCAGACCCTCTACCGGATGGGGGCGTCCGTCATCGAGGGCGACGGGGAACTGGACGAGATCCGCCTCTCCCTGCCGAACAACCATCACTTCCTGGTGGATCTGACCCCTTTCGGCCTCACCAACGACCACGAGGTCTACCTCGCCGCCGACCGCCCCCACGGGCTGATCGAGGCCACCGTCCTCAGGGACGGAGCCCCCTCCCTGATCCCGCCCGGCCCGGGCGCGGTCTGACCGTCCGACCGAGGAGAGAGGTTCCGCCATGCCGGGTGCGCGTCGCATCGTCATCGAGAACTGCGCCATCGCGACCGTGGACGCGGAGGACACCGAGCACCGCCGGGGGCATCTCGTCGTCGCGGACCATCTGATCGAGTCCGTCGGCGCGGGGGACGCGCCGGGCGGGCTGGAGAACGTCGTCCGCCGTGTCGACGCGTCCGGGCACCTCGCCACCCCCGGGCTGATCAACACCCACCACCACTTCTACCAGTGGATCACCCGGGGGCTCGCCACCGACCACCGTCTCTTCGACTGGCTCGTCGCGCTCTATCCGACCTGGGCCCGGATCGACGAGGAGATGGTGGGCGCGGCGGCACGCGGCTCGCTCGCGATGATGGCGCGCGGCGGGGTCACCACCGCCGCGGACCACCACTATGTGTATCCACGGGGCGCCGGGGATCTGTCCGGGGCGATCGTCGGCGCCGCGCGCGAGCTGGGTGTACGCCTCACTCTCGCGCGGGGCTCCATGGACCGGGGCACCTCCCTGGGAGGGCTGCCGCCGGACTTCGCCGTCGAGACGCTCGACGGCGCGCTCGCCGCCACCGAGGAGACCATCGCAGCGCACCACGACCCCTCGCCCGGGTCGATGACCCGGATCGCGGTGGCGCCCTGCTCCCCGTTCTCCGTCTCCACGGAACTGATGCGCCAGGGCGCCGAACTCGCCCGGGGCGCGGGCGTGCGGCTGCACACCCACGGCTCGGAGACCGCGGAGGAGGAGCGGTTCTGCGAGGAGCTGTTCGGGATGGGGCCCACCGACTACTTCGCGTCCACCGGGTGGCTCGGGCCGGATGTCTGGCTCGCCCACTGTGTCCACCTGGGCGACCGGGACATCGCCGCGTACGCCCGTACCGGCACCGGTGTCGCCCACTGCCCCTCCTCCAACGCCCGGCTCGGCGCCGGTATCGCCCGGGTCCCCGATCTTCTGCGGGCCGGGGTGCCGGTCGGCCTCGGGGTCGACGGGACCGCCTCCAACGAGTCCGGCGAACTCCACACCGAACTGCGGAACGCCCTGCTCATCAACCGGCTCGGCGCCCACCGGGAGGCCGCGCTGACAGCCCGCCAGGCGCTGCGTCTGGGCACCCACGGCGGCGCCCGGGTGCTCGGCCGCGCGGACCACATCGGCTCCCTGGAGCCCGGGAAACTCGCGGACCTGGTCCTCTGGAGGCTGGACACCCTCGCCCACTCGACCATCGCCGACCCGGTGGCGGCGCTGGTGCTGGGGGCGCCCGCGCCGGTGAGTCTGTCGCTGGTGCACGGCAGGGCGGTGGTGGAGGACGGGCGGCTGACCACCGCCGACGAGGCCACGATCGCGCGGGTCGCCCGCGGGGAGGCGCGCCGCCTGGCCCGTATCGCCGCCGGGGACCCGCCGTAGCGACAACCCGGGCACCCCGCAGCCCGGGCGCGTGCGCCATCGCCCCCACCGAACCGTGAGCGGCACGACCCCGGCCGGCCGGTTGAGCGGCACGACCCCAGCCCCACCGGTTGAGCCGTGCGACCCCCGCTTTTTCATGGGTTGAGCCGTGCGACCCCCGCCCCACCGGTTGAGCCGTGCGACCCCCGCCTTTTCATGGGTTGAGCCGCACGACCCCCGCCTCTCCGCGGGTTGAGCCGCACCTCTCCGGTTCCTCCGGAGCGTAGGCCAGGCCCACCCAGGCTCTCCGGCGTGTGAGCCACCCCTCCCAGCCTCTCCGGCGTCTGGGCAGCACCACCTCACCCTCGCAGGTGGGCGAGGCACGAAATCCAGCCTCGCTGGGGGCACCTCCCAGAGGCAGCTCTGGGGGAGTTTGAGGCAGCACCACCCCCAGCCCCTCCGGCGTTTGAGCCGCAGCACCCCAGCCCCTCCGGCAAGCTGAGCCGCCACCCCCAGCCCCTCCGGCGATTGAGCAGCACCACATCAGCCCCTCCGGCGTTTGAGGAGCGGGGGTTCGGGGGCTGGCCCCCGACCGTGGCCCGCAGGGTGCGGGGTCCTGTGGCACGGGGTCCGTCCTCAAGCGCCGGACGGGCTGGGTTTGCCGAACGGGCTGGGTTTGCCGGACGGGCTGGGTTTGCTCGGGCTGTCCGGGGTGCGGGGTCAGTCCTCAAGCTCCCCCAGAGCCGGCTCTGGGAGGTGCCCCCAGACGGGCTGGAGTTGTGCGGGTCACCTGTGGTGCGGGGGCCGTCCTCAAGCTCCCCCAGAGCCGGCTCTGGGAGGTGCCCCCAGACGGGCTGGTTCTTGCGGGGTGCGGGGTCCTGTGGACCAGGGGCCGTCCGGGAGGTGCCCCAGACGGGCTGGAGACGCACAGGTGCGGGGCGGGGGGTTGTCAGACCCCCGTGGGATGCTCGGGAGCATGGACCGTGAGCAGCTTTTCGCAGATCTCGACCGCGTGCGCTGGCGCGACCTCGACCACGCCTACGGCGAGGCCGACGACCTGCCCGCCCTGCTCCGCGCGCTCGCGGCCGACGACGAGCGGGCGCAGGAAGCCCTGGAGGAGCTGTGGAGCACCATCCTCCACCAGGGCACGGTCTACGCGGCCACCGCCGAGACCGTCCCCTTCCTCGCCCGCCTCGCCTCCACCGGAACCCTCCCCGCCGAACTGCTCGCCCTCCTCGGCGGCATCGCCGAGAGCCGGGACGAGCACGGCACACCCCACCCCGGGTCCTGCCGCGCGGCCGTCGCCCGCCAGCTCCCCCTGATCCTCCCGCTGTTCGGCTCGGACGACCCCGAGGTGCGCGCCTCGGCCGTCTGGGCCGCCGGCCGCACCGGCTCCGTCGCGGCCCTGCCCGAGCTGCGCCGCCACTGGCGGTCGCGGGAGGAGCTCCCCTCGGTGCGGGCCGAGTTGCTCGCCGCCATCGCCGCGGTGGACCCGGTGGGCGGCGCGGCCGCCGCGTTGGCCGCCCTCACCCCCGACACCCCGGCCGAGCTGCGCGTCGTCGCCGTGCTGACCTCCCTGGACCTGGGCCTCGCCTGGACCCCCGCGCACCGGGAGGCGATGGTGTCGCTGCTGCCCGCCGGCCCGCATGTGGCCGGCCGTATCGACGCCGACCACGGCGAACCCCTCCACTACGCGGTGGACGCGCTGCTGCGCCGCGACACCGACGCCGACCGGACCGGGGCGTACGAGCTGATCGAGGCCGCGCTCCGGCTGCCGGACCCCGGGGCGCGGGCGGAGGCGCTCTGGGCGGCGGAGCACGCCTGCATGATCTCGCGCGGCGCCCCGGCCCGGCTGGCCCCCGCGCTGCTGGCCCTGATCGGGGACCCGTCGTCCACGGTCACGGCAGCCGCCCTGCCGGTCCTCGGCAAGCTCGGCGGACACGCGGCCCCGGCCGCCCCGCTGCTCGCCGCGCTCGCCGCCCCGGCCGGCGATCTCGCGGACCGGGCGCTCGAAGCGCTGCTCCGGATCGCGCCCGAACAGGCGGGCCCGCTCCTCGCCCGCGATCTGGACGGCAGGCCCCGCACGATGCGCGCGGTGACCGGTCGTCCCGGCCGCCTCCCCGCCCTCGGCATCCCCTACGCCACGGAGCTGCTGAACGCGATCCGCATCAGGCTCACCCGGATCGCCGGCGCCGACGACCCCGCCGCGGGCGACCCCGACGGCCTGGCCGGGCTGCTGCGGAGCTGGGGCCCCCGGGCCGCCGCCGCCCTGCCCGAGCTGTCGGCCCTCTGCGAGCGGTTTCCCACCGGGACGGCGGAAGCGCTCGCCGCGGTCTGTCCGCCGGAGCACCGGGAGGAGACCGCCGCTCTTCTGCGGCGTGCCGCCGCTGCCGAGTCGGCGCGGGCGGCGGGCCGCCGGGCGGCGGCCGAGGCCCTGCGGACCCTCACCGGGGAGACGGGCCCGCTGGTGAGCGCCCTCCAGGAGGCGCTGGCCGAGAGCCCGGACCCCGGGACGGCGCGGGCGGCCGGCGAGCTGGGCCCCGAGGGGAAGACGCTGGTCCCGGAGCTGCGGCGGGCCCTGACCCCACGGGGCCGGAAGCGCGTCGCCCATCAGCTGAACACCGACACGCAGGCCGCGCTGGCGCTGTGGCGGCTGACGGGCGAGGCCGAGGAGCCGGTGCGGGTGCTCGGGGGAGTGCTCGCGGAGGCGGCGGACGGGATGTGGACGCGCGGGGAGCTGGCGCTCGCGGCCCGCGCGGCCGGCTGCCTGGGCGCCGAGGCCACGTCCCTGGCCCCCGCCCTGGAGGGCCTGCTCGACGACCCCCGGCAGGCTCCGGGCGCCCTGCTCGCGCTGCACTCCATGGGTCAGCCGGCGGACCCGGTCCGGGCCGCCGGTCTGCTGCTTCTCTCGGCCGAGCTGGGCGTGGAGTGGGAGACGGCCCTGGAGGCCCTGGACACCCTCGGCCTGGTGGCACTGACCCCGGAGGTGACGGCCCGGCTCACCGCGCTCGCCGAGCGCGATCCGCGCGTGGTGGTCTCGGGCCCGGAGCCGGAGATCATCCCGGGTGACGAGCGGCTGCGCGCCCGCGCCCGGCAGTTGCTGGCACCCTCCTGACCCGCCCGGCTCAGCCCCCGGGGCGCCAGTCGGGCCGGCTCCCGCTCAGACCCACCACCCGGTCGAGCAGCGGCGCCGTGCCGGGGACCTCCACCACCGGCCCGAACATCCCGGCCCGGCCCGCGTCGTCCCCGTCCGGGCTCAGCAGCCGGTAGGAGGTGCGCAGACTCGACTCCGCGGGCGCGTACTCCTGTCCGGTGGCACGGGCCAGATCCCATCCGTGGACGACCAGCTCATTCACCGCCACCCGGCCGGCGATCCCGGCGGGCAGCTCCACATTTCCGGCCCGGGTCGTCCCCTCCCACGCGGCGGGCCGCTCCCAGGCCGCCGCCAGTTCGGTGAGCCGCCGGGGGAGCAGCGACCGCCACTCCTCGTCCAGCACCGGCAGCGATTCCCCCGGGTCGGTGTCGGTCGTCGGGCCGAACTCCTTCCGGGCCGCGTCGCGGAAGGCCGCGGAGAGCAGGGTGAGATGCCCGAGCAGCTCCCGTACGGCGTACCCGGGGCAGGGTGTGGGGTCCCCGAGCCGGTCGTCCCCGATCGCGTCGAGCAGCCGGGCCACTCCGTCGGCGGCCGGCCGCATTCCGGCGTCGTCGACCGGGTCGGGGGCGCCGGAGCGGTCGGAGGTGTGCGGGGTCGGTGGGGTCGGTGAGGTTTCGTTCATACAAGAGGAGACCATCCCGGAGCCGGAAACTCATCTCCGCGCCGCCGCCTTCGGAACGGAATCCCCCGTGTGCCCCCTGCCCGCGCTCACTTCACTTCCGTCAGCCTTCCGTCGGCCACGTCGAAAACGAATCCGCGGAGGGATTCCTTGTGCGGAATGGAGGGGTCGACCTCGATGCGCCGCACGGACTGCCGTACATCGTCCTCAAGGTCGCGGAAGGCCTCCGGAGCCCAGGAGGGACGGATTCCGGTGTCCCCTTCGATCTGCTGTTTGAATTCATCGTCCTTGAAGGTCAGCATTCCACAGTCGGTGTGGTGGATCAGCATGATCTTCCTGGTGCCGAGGAGCCGCTGGCTGATGGTCAGCGAGCGGAGTACGTCCTGGCTGACGACCCCTCCCGCGTTGCGGATCACATGCGCGTCGCCCTCCCGGAGCCCCAGAATCCGGTAGATGTCCATGCGGGCGTCCATGCAGGCGACAACCGCAAGCCGCCGGGCCGGCGGCAGCGCGAGCGGCCCCGAGAAGGCCGCCGCGTACGACACATTGTTCGAAACGTATTCATCGATGACGGACATGATTTCCTCGCACGTCGAATGACCCGGCCGAGCTCCCGGATTCCCACCGGGAAAGGTAGCGATCGAGAATTCGAACACGGAAGACCTCACCGGAAAATGTCACGGCGCGGCAACAATAGGAGCGCCGGACCCCTGTGATCCATTGTTCTCACTCACCTTGAGCCGAGCCGGCCGCACGGGCCGTGAGGGGGTCCAGCGATGTATCCGGAATCCGGGGCCGAAGGCCCGTCCGGCCCGCCGGCGACGGCCTCGGGACGGACCCCGGAGCACACCTCGCGGCGGACCGGGGAGCGGGCCGGGGAGCGGGCCGGAGGGCAGGGGCCGGGGCAGGTCCAGGGACCGCCTTCGGGACCGGCTCCCGGCGGGCCTCCCGACGGGCCGGCGGACGGAGCGCGCAGGGCCTTCCCCAGCGCGCTCACCGTGCTGGTCCTGGTCACCCTCGCGGTCTGGGCGGTGGCCTTCCTCATTCCCCCGGGGTCCTACGACCACGACCCGGACGGCGCGCCCGTCGAGGGCACCTACCACCGGGTCGACAGCGGGCGGAGCCTCACCGACCGCCTCGGCGATCTCTTCCTCGCCCCGGTCAACGGCCTCTACGGCATCCAGGACCAGAGCTCCGGAGAGGTCGGCCCCGATCTCACCGGCGAGTTGTACGGGAGCGCCGGGGTCTTTCTCTTCGTCCTCGCCATCGGCGCCTTCATCACCGTGGTCTTCGCCACCGGCGCACTCGACCTCGGCATCGCCCGTCTCGCCCACCGGCTGCGCGAGCGCGGTGCCCTGCTGATCGCCGGGGTGATGCTGGTCTTCTCCCTCCTCGGCACCGTCGAGGGCTTCGCCGAGGAGACCCTCGGCTTCTACGGGCTGATCGTGCCCCTGATGCTCGCCCTCGGCTACGACCGGATGGTGGCGACCGGCACCATCATCCTGGGCGCGGGCATCGGGGTGCTCTGCTCCACCGTCAACCCCTTCGCCACGGGGGTCGCCTCCTCCGCCGCGAACATCTCCGTCGGCGACGGCATCGCGCTGCGGGCCGCGATGTGGGTGGTCCTCACGGCGGTGACGATCGGTTACGTCGTCCACTACGCGCGGCGCGTCCGCCGGAACCCGGACCGCTCCCTCTCCGGCTTCCTCCCCGGCGACCGCGAGCACGCCGTGGCCCGGGAGGAAGCGGGCGCCCCGCCGGAACTGACCGCCCTCCACCGGACCGTACTGATCGTGGTCGCCCTGGTCTTCACCTTCATGATCTTCTCGGTGGTCCCCTGGGCGAGCGCCCTGAGCGGTGACGCGGACGCGGTCCCGTACGGCTTCGAACTCGGCTGGTCCTTCCCCCAGCTGGCGGCGCTCTACCTGGTCGCCGCCGTCCTGGTGGGGCTGATCGCCCGCTTCGGCGAGCAGCGGCTCAGCGCCACCGTGGTCCAGGGGGCGGCGGACTTCATCTCCCCGGCGCTGGTGATCGTGCTCGCCCGGGGGGTCACGGTCATCATGACCAACGCGCAGGTCACCGACACCGTGCTGCACTCCATCGAGGGCGTGGTGCGCGGTACTTCCTCGGGGCTCTTCGCGGTCATCGTCTTCGTCGTCAACCTCCCCTTGTCCTTTCTCATCCCCTCCACCTCGGGCAACGCCACCCTGACGATGCCGATTCTCGCCCCGCTCGCCGACTTCGCCGGGGTCTCGCGGGCCGTGGTGGTGACGGCGTGGCAGTCGGCGAGCGGCTGGATGAACCTCTGGGTCCCCACCACGGCGGTCACCATCGGCGGGGTGGCGCTGGCGAAGGTGGGATACGACCGGTATCTGCGGTTCGTCTGGCCGCTGCTGGCCATTCTGGCGGTACTGATCTGCGGATTCCTGGTGGCCGGCGCGAACCTGACCTGAGCGGTGGCCGAGGGGCGGCCGAGCGGCGGTGGCCGACCGTGGGCCGACCGGGAAATCCCGGTGAGGTCTTGATGTACGGACGTCCGGTGTGTCATATAGGTCTGGACCATTCTCGTCCGCTTGCGGAGGTCCCACCCGTGCAACGTCCCCCCACACTCCTCGCGCTGGCCGTTCTGACCGCGCTCACCCTCACCGCCTGCGGAGGTGACGACAAGGACACCGAGTCCCCCACGACTCCGTCCGGTGTCACCGCGCAGGCGGGCAGCGCCACTTCCGTCCATGTGATGTGGGAGAAGTCCTCCGACAACCGGGCCGTCACCGGCTACGAGGTGTTCCAGAAGGGCAAGAAGGTCCACTCCCTGCCCGCGACCAAGACCATGGTCGACGTCGACCGGCTGAAGCCCAGCACCGCGTACAGCTTCACCGTGCGGGCCCGGGACGCGGAGGGCAATCTCTCCGAGCCCAGCCCGGCGATAGCCGTGACCACGCCCAAGCCCACCCCCGAGGACAAGAAGCCGCCGACCCGGCCGGTGCGGCTCAAGGGCGAACTGGACGGCAAGCGGGCCGTCGTCCTCACCTGGGGCAAGGCCACCGACAACACGGCCGTCACCTCGTACGACATCTACCAGGAGGACTCCCGTGTCCACAGCGTCGCGGGCACCGAGTCCCGCGCCAGGGTCACCGGGCTGCGCCCCGGCACCGTCTACACCTTCACGGTGCGGGCGCGGGACGCGGGGGAGAACTCCTCGCCGGACAGCAACGCCGTGGATCTGACCACCGCCGCCGACCCCGGCGAGGGCCCCAGCACGGCCCCCACCGATCTGCGGGCCGAGGTCCGCAAGGGCAGCATCGAACTGAGCTGGACCCCGCCGAAGGCCGACGGCGAGATCGACTCCCATGAGCTGTATCTCAACGGGAAGCCCGCGACCACCATCGTCTGGGGCGCCATGCCGGCGGACGGCAAGGCGAAGTACACCATGACCGTCACCGAACCGGCCGGCACCCGCTACAGCATCAAGCTCCGGGCGAAGCTCCCCGACGGCAAGTGGGGCGACTTCTCGGCCCAGCGGACGGTCGTCGTCCGCTGAATCGACTCGCGGTGTCCGCCCCGGCCCGGGGGGCGGGGCGGGCACCGCGGAGTTCAGCCGCCGGCCGGGGCGGCGGAGGCGAGGGCCCGGCCGGCCGAGCAGCCGTTCAGCCGTTCAGCCGGTCAGCCGTTCATGGGCGGGCAGGGTCGGAAAGCCGGCGCGGCTCTCGTCCGGGGCGACCGTCAGCGGCAGATCGTGGGCCTCCCGCCACTTGCCCTCCGCGAAGGCGGTCTCTCCGAGTTCGGCGCGCAGGGCGTCGAGTTCCCCGGCGGCGGTGCGGCGGGTCAGCTCGGCGGCGGCCGTCTCGCCGGTCTCGAAGACCACCCCGGCGTTGATCCACTGCCAGAGCTGGGAGCGGGAGATCTCGGCGGTGGCCACATCCTCCATCAGACCGAGGACGGCGACCGCGCCCGTGCCGCGCAGCCAGGACTCGATGTGACGGACGCCGACCCGGACCGCGTTGCGCGGCCCGTCGAGGGTCGGCCGGGCGTCGGGCGAGTCGACGGCGATCAGCTCAGCCGCCGTGACCGCGACCTCCTCGCGCAGCCGGTCCTTCCGATGGGGCCGGTCGCCGAGGACCGCGTCGAAGGACGCCTGTGCCAGAGGCACCAGATCCGGGTGCGCCACCCAGGAGCCGTCGAAGCCGTCGGCCGCCTCCCGGTCCTTGTCCGCCCTGACCTTCTCGAAGGCGATCCGGTTCGCTTCCTTGGGATTGTGCGGGGTCCTGTGGTGCGGGGTCCGTCCTCAAACTCCCCCAGAGCTGCCTCTGGGAGGGGCCCCAGAGGGGCTTGGTTCGCCCCCAGGGCCCGGGTGGGCCGGGGGTGGTCGAGTTGTGTGTGGTGCGGGGGCGCTCGTGGTCGTCATCCCAGGCGGGTGAGATCCTCGGGGGTGTCGATGTCGTACGGCTCGGCGACATCCCCGCACTCGACCAGCCGAAGCACACCGGAGTGCGCCTCCAGATATCCCCGGGCCCCCCGATCGCCCACCGCCCCCGCCCCCACCGCCCCCCAGTGCCCCGCCCCGATGAGCACCGGATGGCCGCGCTCGCCGCCGTACGAGGCCGTCGCCAGGGTCCCGGGGGAGCGGTACGCGCCCCTGACGCGGGCGACCGCAGCCGCCCCGATGCCCGGCTGGTCCACCAGCAGCACCAGGGCCGCCCCCGCTCCCGTCCCCGCGAGGGAGGCGAGCCCGGCCCGCAGCGACGAGCCCATCCCCGTGGCCCAGTCCGGGTTGTCGACCAGCACACAGCCGCCGAACTCCGCCTCCGCCCGCACCCGGTCCGCCGCCGCGCCCACCACCACGTGCACCGGGCCGCAGCCGCCCGCGCGCAGGGTCCGTGCGGCGTGCTCGGCCAGCGGACGGCCCCGGTGGCTGAGCAGTGCCTTCGGCCGGCCGCCGAGCCGCCGTCCGCCGCCCGCGGCGAGCAGCAGCCCGGCGACGGCCCGGCCGGACGAGGGGAGTGGGGGTGAGGGCTGCGGTGAGGTCATGGGGACACCCTGTCGCACGACCGGCGCGGAAAGCGGCAGGGCGGCGCGGCCGGGGCCGCGATACCGGGGGTTCGTCCAGCCGTCACCGTGAATTCGGTCCGCGGAGTGGCGCTCACCGAGTGAGATGGCGTTAACTTGCCCGCAACTCAGGGTGGTTGACCGTCGACTGACGGTCGTGGGGACCGTCCCCGGGGTGTGCGAGGGGGAGTGCTTTGTTGCGGAGCGTGGGACAGACGCCGGTGACAGGGAGCGGGAAGGACCCGCGGGCGGCGGCGCTGGGAGCCGCGGTCTCCCGGTTGCGCCGGGAGCTGGCGGGCCATCCGGGGCGGCTCCCCGACCGGGGGATCGCGGACGACGAACTCGCCGTGCTGGCCACGATGGCGGCATCGGGCACGCCCGACATTCCGCGGATGCGGCGCTCGCTGCTGCTGATCGCGGGTGCGATCGGCTCGGTGAGCGCGCTGGGGCCGGCCCTGATGCAGGTGCGGCACGCGGTGGACCTCTTCGGCGGAGGCGGCCGGTAGCCTCCCGGCGGTCCGCCCGGGCCGGCCCCCGTCAGCGGTGGCGGGCCCGGCGCGGGCGTTTTAGCGTGGGGAGGAAAGCGTCAAAACGACCTTCTAGCACGCAAGGGAAGCCGCTATGGCCGATAAGCCGGCAATCGTTCTGGTGCATGGGTTCTGGGGAGGCGCGGCCCACTGGGGGAAGGTGATCCTGGAGCTGAGGAACCGTGGCTACGGCTCCCTCTACGCGGTGGAGAATCCGCTCACCTCGCTGGCCGAGGACGCCGAGCGCACCCGCAAGATGGTGAAGCAGGTGGACGGACCGGTCGTTCTCGTGGGCCACTCCTACGGCGGCGCGGTCATCACCGAGGCCGGCGATCTGCCCAATGTCGTGGGTCTGGTCTATGTCGCGGCGTTCGCACCCGACGCGGGGGAGAGCCCGGGGCAGATCAGCCAGGAGAACCCTCCGGCGGCCTTCGAGAACCTCGCACCCGACTCCGACGGCTATCTCTGGATCAAGCAGGACAAGTTCCACTGGAGCTTCGGCCAGGACCTCGGCGACGACGAGGCGACGATCATGGCGATCACGCAGAAGGCGCCGCTCGCCTCCACCTTCGGCGACAACATCACCGCCCCGGCGTGGCGGAAGAAGCCCACCTGGTACCAGGTCTCCACCAGCGACCGCATGATCCACCCGGACAACGAGCGCCGGATGGCCGAGCGGATGTCGCCGCGCAAGATCATCGAACTCGACGCCAGCCACGCGTCGCTGGCCTCCCACCCGAGGGAGATCAGCGATCTGATCGAGGCGGCGGCGGCCGAGGCGTCCTGAGGCGCGGACCCGCCGCGACCGAGGCGACGAGGAGCGGGCGGGGACCCGGGAGAGCGACCGGGTTCCCGCCCTTCCCGCTGCCCCGCCCCGCCGTCCATCCGCGCTCGTGGTCCTCGCCCCGTGGCTCACCCGCGCTCGTGGCGCCCGCGCCCCGGGCCCGTGCCCGCGCTTGAGCGCTCGCCCCCGGTCCGTACCCGCGCCTCGTGGTGCTCTCAGCCCGTGGCCGTGGCGGCCGTGCCCGCGCTCGTCAGCACCGCCGACAGCTCCCTGGCGACCTCCTGGAGCACCGGAACGATCCGTACCGTCACCGCGTCCGTCACCCGCCCGGCCGGGCCGGAGATCGAAATGGCCGCCGCCGTCGGCGCGTTGGGCACCGGGACCGCGAGACAGCGCACCCCGATCTCCTGCTCGCTGTCGTCCACCGCGTACCCATACCGCCGCACCTGCTCCAGCGCCTCCAGGAAGGCGTCCGGGCTGGTGATCGTCTTCTCGGTGGCGGCCGGCATTCCGGTCCTGGCCAGCAGCGCCCGTACCGCATCGGGCGGCGATCCCGCGAGCAGCGCCTTGCCGACCCCGGTGGAGTGGGGCAGCACCCGCCGCCCGACCTCGGTGAACATCCGCATCGAGTGCTTGGACGGCACCTGCGCCACATAGACGATCTCATCGCCGTCGAGCAGGGCCATATTGGCCGTCTCGCCGGTCTCCTCCACCAGCCGGGCGAGATGGGGACGGGCCCAGGCGCCCAGCAGCCGGGACGCGGACTCGCCCAGCCGGATCAGCCGGGGCCCGAGCGCATAGCGGCGGTTGGGCTGCTGGCGGACATAGCCGCAGGCCACCAGTGTGCGCATCAGCCGGTGAATGGTGGGCAGCGGCAGACCGCTGCTGACGGACAGCTCACTCAGCCCGACCTCGCCGCCCGCGTCGGCCATCCTCTCCAGCAGGTCGAAGGCCCGCTCCAGGGACTGCACACCGCCGTTGCCGGCGGACTTGGCGGCATCGGAGGCACTGGCGCTGGACGTCGGCACGGGTGACGGTCCTTTCGAGCGGACGGACAAGAGAGCAGCCTACCGGGCCCGGTGTCCCCGGCACCGCGCCGTCCGGCGGGCGTCCGGGCCGGTCGGAGGGTGTCCGCCCGGCCCGGACCGCACGCGCCGGGAGGGTGTCCGCCCGGCCGCGGCGGCCCGCGCCGGAAGGGTTGCCGCGGGGGCGTCGGCAGTCTTGACGGGGGGCGGAGCCCGGGTGAGACTCCATCAGCGGTTCGTTCAACAGTTCGTAGAACTGCACGGCGAGTTGCCGGGCGCGCGGGGAGCGGCGAGAGGGGGACGGGTGGCGGCGGTCGGCGAGGTGACCCTGCTGGTGCGCTCCACCCGGGTGGTCACTCCCCGGGGCACTCTGCCCGCCTCGGTCGCCGTCGCCGGCGACAGGATCGCCGCGGTACTGCCGTACGGCGCCGGAGCCGGGCCCGCCACCCGGGTCGAGGACGTCGGCGACGACGCCGTACTCCCCGGTCTGGTCGACACCCACGTCCATGTGAACGACCCGGGCCGCACCGCGTGGGAGGGGTTTCCCAGCGCCACCCGGGCCGCCGCGGCCGGCGGGGTCACCACCCTGATCGACATGCCCCTCAACTCCCTCCCGCCGACGACCACGGTCGGCGCCCTGCGGACCAAACAGGCGGTGGCCCGCCCCGGGGTGCGGGTCGATACCGGCTTCTGGGCCGGTGCGGTGCCCGGCAACACCGGCGAGCTGCGCGCCCTGCACGACGCCGGGGTCTTCGGCTTCAAATGCTTTCTGTCACCGTCCGGGGTACCGGAGTTCCCGGAGCTGCCACCGGCCGAGCTGGCCCGCGCCCTGACGGAGATCGCCGGCTTCGGCGGGCTGCTGATCGTGCACGCGGAGGACCCGGAGCGGCTGACACCCCAGCGGCCGGGCCCCCGGTACACGGACTTCCTCGTCTCCCGCCCCCGCGCCGCCGAGAACAGCGCCGTCGCCCGGCTCATCGCGCTGGCCCGCCGTCTCGGCGCCCGGGTCCACATCCTCCATCTCTCCTCGGGCGACGCCCTGCCGCTGATCAAGGCGGCCCGCGCCGACGGCGTACGGATATCCGCCGAGACCTGCCCCCACTTCCTCACCCTCACCGCCGAGGAGATCCCCGACGGGGCGACGGAGTTCAAGTGCTGCCCGCCCATCAGGGAGGCCGCCAACCGGGACGCCCTCTGGGCGGGCCTCGCCGACGGCATCATCGACTGCGTCGTCTCCGACCACTCGCCCTGCACCACCGACCTCAAGTCCCCGGACTTCGCCACCGCGTGGGGCGGTATCTCCTCGCTCCAGCTGGGCCTGCCCGTGCTCTGGACCGAGGCCCGCCGGCGCGGGCACACCCTCGACGACCTGGCCCGCTGGATGTCCCGGGGGCCCGCGCTCCTCGCCGGGCTCGCGGGCAAGGGGGCCATCGAGCCGGGCCGGGACGCCGACTTCGCGGTCCTCGCCCCCGAGGAGACCTTCACCGTCGACCCCGCGCGGCTCCACCACCGCAACCCGGTCACGGCCTACGCGGGCAGAACCCTCCATGGAGTCGTCCGCTCCACCTGGCTGCGCGGCAGGCGCGTCGCGGCGGACGGCACCCCGGGCGGCCCGGCCGGCCGGCTGCTCGAAAGGAGCGACGGACCATGACCCCCTCCCCCTCCGATCCCCCCTCCGATCCCTCCTCCGATTCCCCCTCCGAGGGCCCGGCGGCCCCCTCCGCCGACGGCCCCGGCGCCCCCGCCCGCTTCACCGGGGACGCCCGCCCCTACACCGGCGGCGATCCGTACGCCGACTACCGCGCCGCGCCCCTCCCCTTCACCCACCACACCGACCTCGCCGACCGCCGTCTCGGCGCCGGGGTCCTCGCCGCCAACGATGAGTTCTTCGCCCAGCGCGAGAATCTGCTGCTCCCCGGCCCCGCCGTCTTCGAACCCGGGCTCTTCGGCCACAAGGGCAAGATCATGGACGGCTGGGAGACCCGCCGGCGCCGGGGCCCCTCCACCGGCCGGCCGCACCCGGCCGGCGACGACCACGACTGGGCGCTGATCCGGCTGGGCGCCCCCGGCGTGGTCCACGGGATCGTGGTCGACACCGCGCACTTCCGGGGCAACCACCCCCGGTCCGTCTCCGTCGAGGCCACCGCCGTGACCGGTACCCCCGCGCCGGAGGAGCTGGGGAGCCCGGAGGTGACCTGGACGCCGCTCGTCCCCCGTACCGTCGTCGGCGGCCACGCCGCCAACGGATTCACCGTCACCGCCGGGCGCCGCTTCACCCATCTGCGGCTCCGCCAGTACCCCGACGGCGGCATCGCGCGGCTGCGGGTGCACGGGGAGGTCGTGCCCGACCCGGAGTGGCTCGGGGCGCTCGGCACCTTCGACCTGGTGGCGCTGGAGCACGGCGGACGGGTGACGGACGCCTCCGACCGTTTCTACTCCCCGCCGGAGAACACCATCCGCCCCGGGCGCTCCCGCCGGATGGACGACGGCTGGGAGACCCGCCGCCGCAGGGACGGCGGCGGCGACTGGATTCGCTACCGGCTCACGGAGCGGGCCCGTATCCGCGCGGTGGAGATCGACACCGCTTATCTGCTGGGGAACAGCGCCGGCTGGGCACGGCTCTCGGTGCGCGACGGCGACGGCGACGGCGGCGACGGACGCGGCGGTGGCGGTGAGGGCGGCGGCGCTTGGTCCGAACTGCTGCCGATGACCCGGCTCCAGCCCGACACCAACCACCGCTTCGTCCTCCCGGAGCCGCGGGTGGGGGATGGTGTACGCATCGACATCCACCCGGACGGAGGGATCGCGCGGCTGCGGGTCCTCGGGGAGCTGACGGACGACGGAGCGGCCCGGCTCCGGGAGCGCCACCGGCTCCTCGGCGGCTGAGCCGCCGCACCCGCCCGAGGGAGGCTCCGCCCCGGCCCGGCCGATGAGTTCCGGCCCCCGGCCGGGCCGGAACCGGCGACCGCACCGCGCGGCCCGGCTGATCCGCACCTCACGGAAGCAGGCACCCGCCATGGCCCAGCTCACTCTCACCACGTTCGTCACCCTCGACGGGGTCATGCAGGGCCCCGGCGGCCCCGACGAGGACCGCAGAGGCGGCTTCGAGCGGGGCGGCTGGTCCGTGCCGTACGGGGACGAGGACTTCGGCGCCTTCGTGACCGAGGTCTTCGACCGGGCCGGGGCGTTCCTCCTCGGACGGCAGACCTACGAGATCTTCGCCGGGTACTGGCCGAAGGTGACCGACCCCGGCAACCCGATCGCCTCCCGGCTCAACACCCTCCCCAAGTACGTGGCGTCGACCACGCTCACCTCCGCCGACTGGCACAACACCACCGTCATCGGCGGCGGCGACCTCGCCGAGGAGGTCGCCGCGGTGAAGGCCCGTACGGAGGGCGAGGTGCAGGTCCACGGCAGCGGGCGGCTCGCCCGGTCGCTGCTGGAGCGGGATCTGGTGGACAACCTCCATCTGCTCGTGTTTCCCGTGGTCATCGGTCAGGGGCTGCGGCTCTTCGCCGAGGGGGCCACCCCCACCGCCTTCCGCCACACGGCCGCCCGCACCACCGCGTCGGGCGTCGCCATCCTCAGCTACGCGCAGGCGGGCCGCCCCGCGTACGGCTCGTACTGACGCCGTACCGACGCGGTACCGACGCCGTGCGAGAGACCGCGCTCCCGGGTGCCCGGCGCGCCCGGGAGCCCTCGGTCACCTCATCCGGTCGCCGATCATCAGCAGGGCGAACCCCACCACGGCCACCACCACATTGGCGAAGATCACCTGGTCCTCCGGAACGCCGATGCCCTCCGTGAGGAACCGGGTGAACCCCAGGAAGGTGAACCAGCCCGTCAGCTCCCGGAGCACCCCGCACCCACCGCCGAGCAGCAGCAGAAAACCCGCACCTTCGAGAATCCTCTTCATGCGCCGATCCTGGAGCGCCCGGCCGGAGCGCCGCGTCGGCCCTCCGGATGGGCCGCCCGGCCGAAAGTCTCCCGTTCCCCGACTTTGGTAGCTTTCCGCCGCCGGTGGCACGGTCCGCCCGCGCCCGGTGCGTAGGTTGTTCGATATGACCCGTACGGAATACCGCTGGCTGCTCCCCTCGGCCATGGCGGACCCCCCTGTCGCGGAACTCGCGGGCGACCCGGCCCCGGGCAGACCGCGGCGGACCGTGCGCGACTGGCTCATCGACACCCTGGTCTTCCTGCTCGCCGCCGGCGTGGGACTGGCCGCCGCCGAGGCCAGCGGTGAGATCAACGGCTCGCACGCGATCGTCGTCTTCGACCAGCTGCTCGGTGCCGCGGCCTGCTGCGCGCTGTGGCTGCGCCGCCGCTGGCCGGTGGGGCTCGCCCTGGCCCTCGCGGTCGCCGGCGCGCTGACGCCCGTCGCGGGCGGGGCGTTCGTGGCCAGCCTCTTCAGCGTCGCCGTGCACCGCCCGTTCCGGCCCGTCGCCCTCGTCGGGGCGGTCGGTCTGGTCACCGCCGTCATCCAGCCGCTCCTGCGTCCCGATCCCACCCTCAGCGTCCTCGGCTCGATCATCGCCGGGGTGGTGATGACCCTGCTCGCCATGGGCTGGGGCATGCTCGTCCGCTCCCGCCGGCAGCTCGTCGTCGTGCTGCGCGAGCGCGCCCACCGGGCGGAGGCCGATGCGGAGCTGCGGGCCGAGCGGGCCCAGCGGCTCGCCCGCGAGGCCATCGCCCGTGAGATGCACGATGTGCTCGCCCACCGGCTGACGCTGCTGAGCGTGCACGCCGGAGCGCTGGAGTTCCGGCCGGACGCGCCGCCCGCCGAGGTCGCCCGTGCCGCCGGGGTGATCCGCGACAGCGCGCACGAGGCGCTCCAGGACCTGCGGCAGATCATCGGCGTGCTGCGCACCCCCGGCGAGGCCGAGGCGGGCGACCGGCCCCAGCCGACCCTCGCCACTCTCGACGCCCTGATCGCCGAGTCCCGGGCCGCCGGGATGACGGTCGTCCTCGACAACCGCATCCCCGACCCCGCCGCCGTCCCCGCGGCCACCGGGCGCACCGTCTACCGCATCGCCCAGGAGGGCCTGACCAACGCCCGCAAGCATGCCCCCGGAGCGGAGGTCACCGTCGCGGTCACCGGCCGCCCCGGCGAGGGGGTCACCGTGGCGGTCGACAACCCGGCCCCCGTCGGCGAGGTCCGCGCGGTGCCCGGCTCGGGGCAGGGGCTCATCGGCCTCACCGAGCGGGCCACCCTCGCCGGCGGAAGCCTCCGGCACGGCCGCACGGGTGACGGCGGGTTCCGGGTCCGGGCCTGGCTACCGTGGGCCGCATGACTATCCGGTTGCTCGTTGTCGACGACGATCCCCTGGTGCGCGCGGGGCTCTCCCTCATGCTCGGTGGCGCGGAGGATCTGCTGATCGTGGGGGAGGGGGCGGACGGCGCCGAGGTTCCGGCGCTGGTCGACCGGCTGGCACCCGATGTGGTGCTGATGGACATCCGGATGCCGGCGGTGGACGGGCTGACGGCCACGGAGGAGCTGCGCCGCCGCCCCGAGGCCCCGCAGGTCCTCCTCCTCACCACCTTCCACGCCGATGAACAGGTGCTGCGGGCCCTGCGCGCCGGGGCCGCGGGTTTCGTCCTCAAGGACACCCCGCCCGCGCAGATCGTGGAGGCGGTCCGGCCGGTGGCGGCCGGTGATCCGGTGCTCTCCCCGGCGGTCACCCGTCAGCTGATGTCCCATGTCGCGGGCCGGGGCCAGGACCGGGGCGCCGATCCGCGCGGGCGGTCGGCGGCGCGGCGGCTGGGGGCGCTGGCCGAGCGGGAGCGGGAGGTGGCGGTCGCGGTGGGCCGGGGCCAGTCCAACGCGGAGATCGCGGCGGCCCTCTATATGAGCGTGCCGACCGTGAAAACCCATGTCTCGCGCATTCTCGCCAAACTCGGCCTCAACAACCGGGTCCAGATCGCGCTGCTCGCCCATGACGCGGGCCTCCTTGAGCAGAAGGAGGAGTAAGGAGGGCTGAGACGGGCCGGCCCCTCCCGTGTCCGCCCCGCCGGGTGTCGCCGCCGGGGCGGACACGGGAGGGGCCGGCCCGCCCGTTCAGCCGGCCGGGATCTCCTCCGTCCGCACCGGCCGGTGCTCGCGCCGGGACAGCTCGCAGGCCTCCGCGATCCGCAGCGCCGCCAGCGCCTCCCACCCGTCGCACGGGTTCTCCGCCTCTCCCCGCAGCAGCCTGACGAAGGTGTCCAGCTCCGCCTCGTACGCGGGCGCGAACCGCTCCAGGAAGCCGGGCCACGGCCTGTCCGCGTGCGGCGGGCCCTTCGGCTCCGTCGAGGTGATCGGCGTACGGTCGTCCAGCCCCACCGCGTACTGGTCCAGCTCGCCCGCCAGCTCCATCCGGACGTCGTAGCCCGCGCCGTTGAACCGGGTCGCCGTCGCCGTCACCAGCGTGCCGTCGTCCAGGGTGAGCAGCGCCGCGGCGGTGTCCACATCACCGGCGGCGCGGAACATCGCCCCACCCGCGTCGGAGCCGGTCGCGTACACCTCCACGACCTCCCGGCCGGTCACCCAGCGCACCATGTCGAAGTCGTGCACCAGACAGTCCCGGTACAGCCCGCCGGAGAGCGGCAGATACTCCGCGGGCGGCGGCGCCGGGTCCGAGGTGATCGCCCGTACGGTGTGCAGCCGGCCCAGCCGCCCCGAGCGCAGCAGCTCGCGGGCGGTCGTGTAGCCCGCGTCGAAGCGGCGCATGAAACCGAGCTGGAGGACGGTGCCCGCCGCCTCCACCTGGCGCAGCGCGCTGATCGTGCCCGGCAGATCCGCCGCTATGGGCTTCTCGCAGAAGGCCGGGAGCCCGGCGCGGGCCGCCCGGGCGATCAGCTCGGCGTGCGAGGCGGTCGCCGAGGCGATCACCACGGCGTCCACGCCCCAGGAGAAGATCTCGTTGGCGCTGGGGGCCGCCGTGGCGCCGGTGCGCTCGGCCACGGCCGCCGCCCGCGCCGGGTCCGCGTCCGCCACGACCAGTGAACCGACCTCCCGGTGGCGGCTGAGCACGCCCGCGTGGAAGGAGCCGATCCGTCCCGTCCCGATCAATCCGATGCGCATGGGCCAAAAATGGCGCCGCGCCGCCACCGTGTCAACACTTTGTCCTGACAATCGAACCTCACGACTTCCCGTCACCTGGGGCGGCGACTACGCTCGCCCCCGTGCCCAAGCAGCCCAGACACGTGACGGCCTCGTCCCTGTCTCTCCAGCTGAGCGTGGACCGCACCAGCCCGGTCCCGCTCTACTTCCAGCTGTCCCAGCAGCTGGAGGCGGCGATCGAGCGCGGCGTGCTCACCCCCGGCAGCCTGCTCGGCAACGAGATAGAACTGGCGGGCAGACTCGGTCTCTCCCGGCCGACCGTGCGCCAGGCCATCCAGTCCCTCGTCGACAAGGGCCTGCTGGTACGCCGCAGGGGAGTCGGCACCCAGGTCGTGCACAGCCAGGTCCGGCGCCCGCTGGAGCTGAGCAGCCTCTACGACGACCTGGAGGCGGCCGGCCAGCGCCCGGCGACCGTGGTCCTGGGCAGTGCCCCCGAGCCGGCCGGCGCCCGGGTCGCCGCCGCCCTCGGTCTCGCGGAGAACAGCGAGGTCCAGCGGATCGAGCGGCTGCGGTACGCCCACGGCGAGCCGATGGCCCTGCTGACCAACCACCTCCCCGCCGGGGTGCTCGACTGCGCGACCGAGCAGCTGGAGGCCACCGGCCTCTACCGGCTGATGCGGGCCGCCGGGACCACCCTGCACAGCGCCCGCCAGTCGGTCGGCGCCCGGGCCGCCACCGCCGCCGAGGCCGAGCTGCTCGCCGAGGAACCGGGCGGACCGGTGCTGACGATGGAGCGCACCACCTTCGACGACACCGGGCGCGCCGTCGAATTCGGCTCCCACCTCTACCGCGCCTCCCGGTACTCCTTCGAGTTCCAGCTCCTGGTCCGCTCCTGACCCGCGCGGGTCCGCGGCCCGTGCGGGTCCGGTCCGGGAGAGCCCCGGCCCCCGCCGCGTAAGGATGTTCGGACAAAGTCTTGACGGCGCCGGGTGGCCGCCGTAGACACTCACCCAGCCGCAACCCGGCGGCCGGGAGAGAAGGCGGAATCCACCATGCGTACCTCTCGCACGGCAACGGCCCTGCTCACCGCGTGCGCGCTGGCCCTCATCGCCGGATGCAGCGGCTCCGGCGGCAAGGAGGCCACGGACGGCGGCGGCACCGGGGAGCCGGGGAGGGCCGGGGGCGGCGGAGCCCCGGCGACGGGTGAACGGCTGAAGATCGCCATGGTGACCCACTCCGGCGAGGGCGACACCTTCTGGGACATCGTCCAGAGCGGCGCGAAGGTCGCGGCCCGCAAGGACAACGCGGACTTCCTCTACGCCGCCCACAAGGAGGGCAAGGAGCAGGCCCAGCTCGTCCAGACCTACATCGACCAGAAGGTCGACGGCATCGTCGTCACCCTCGCCAAGCCCGAGGCGGTCGGCGCGGTCGTGAAGAAGGCCGTCGCGGCCGGGATACCCGTGGTCACCATCAACTCCGGCGCCGATTTCTCCCGGGACCTCGGCGCCCTCGGCCACATCGGCCAGGACGAGACCGTGGCGGGCGAGGCGGTCGGCGAGGCGCTCAACGAACGGGGCCGGAAGAAGGCCCTCTGCGTCATCCACGAGCAGGGCAATGTCTCCCTGGAGGCCCGCTGCGACGGGGTGCGGAAGACCTTCGGCGGCACGGTCGAGAACCTCCACGTCGAGGGCACCAACATGCCCCAGACCACCTCCTCCGTCGAGGCGAAGCTCCAGAGCGCCGCGTCCATCGACAGCGTGGTCACCCTCGGCGCGCCGTTCGCCGCCGCCGCCGTCAAGGCGAAGTCGGGCGCCGGCTCCCGCGCCGAGATCAGCACCTTCGACCTCAACGCGGAGGTCGTCGCACAGCTCAAGGGCGGGGAGATCGGCTTCGCGGTCGACCAGCAGCCCTACCTCCAGGGCTATCTCGCCGTCGACCAGCTCTGGCTCCACAAGGTCAACCGCAATGTCACCGGCGGCGGCCGTCCGGTCCTCACCGGCCCGGCCCTGGTCACCGGGAAGGACGTACCCGCCCTGGAGAGGCTCACACGGGAGGGCACCCGGTGACCACCGCCCACAGACCCCCGCCGGACCGTCGCACACGGCACCGTACGAGGTACGGAGCGTGTCCATCGGGGCACCCGGCGTACCCGATGCCCACCCCCCGACCTGGCGTGACCCATACTTGGGCGGCTGGGGCGCGATATGTCGCCCCCCGGTCGCACCGGAAAGCAGTACGGCAAGAAGGGCACGGCGTCGTGGCAAGGGCAAGGACAGGGGTACGCGCACTCGGCGCGCTGCTGGCGGCGGTGCTCGGAGCGTCCCTCGCGGGATGCAGCAGCACCGGCGGCAAGCGCGCGGAGGACGCCCGCAAGGCCCAGGCGGCGACCGCCGGCAAGGCCGCGGTGACCACACCCCGCTGGACTTTCGCCATGGTCACCCACTCGGGCGACGGCGACACCTTCTGGGACATCGTCCAGAAGGGAGCCGAGGAGGCCGCCGCCAAGGACAACATCAACTTCCTCTACTCCAAGAACGACGAGGGCCAGCAGCAGGCCCAGCTCGTCCAGACCGCGATCGACAAGAAGGTCGACGGGCTGATCGTCAGCCTCGCCAAGCCCGACGCCATGAAGGACGTGGTGAGGAAGGCCGTCGCCGCGGGCATCCCCGTGATCACCGTGAACTCGGGCTCCGAGCAGTCCAAGGCCTACGGCGCGCTCACCCACATCGGTCAGGACGAGACCGTCGCCGGTGAGGCCGTCGGCGACGAGCTGAACAAGCGGGGCGAGAAGAAGGCCGTCTGCGTCCTGCACGAGCAGGGCAACGTCGGGCACGAGCAGCGCTGCGCCGGAGCGAAGAAGACCTTCGACGGCGAGATGCGGAACCTCTACGTCGACGGCACCAACATGCCCGACGTCCAGGCGACCATCGAGGCCAAGCTCCAGACCGACCGCTCCATCGACGCGGTCGTCACCCTCGGCGCGCCCTTCGCGGACACCGCCGTCAAGGCGAAGAAGTCCGCCGGGAGCAAGGCCGAGATCGTCACCTTCGACCTCAACGCCAAGGTCGCCGGCGCCCTCAAGGCCGGGACGCTCGGGTTCGCCGTCGACCAGCAGCCGTATCTCCAGGGGTACGAGGCGGTCGACCTGCTCTGGCTCTACCGGTACAACGCCGATGTCCTCGGCGGCGGCCGGCCCGTGCTGACCGGACCGCAGATCATCACCCGGGCGGACGCCGCCGAGCTGGAGGAGTACACGAAGCGGGGGACGCGATGAGCGCCGGCGCACCGGCCGCCGCACCGGGGCGGCCCCCGGCCGCCGACGAACGGCTGCTGCGCACCTCACCCCTGCGCAGGCTGCTGGGCAGGCCCGAGCTGGGCTCGGTCGTCGGGGCCGTCGCCGTCTTCCTCTTCTTCGCGGTCGTCGCGGACTCGTTCCTGCGCGCCGCCAGCCTCTCCACCGTGCTGTACGCGGCCTCCACCATCGGGATCATGGCGGTGCCGGTCGCGCTGCTGATGATCGGCGGGGAGTTCGACCTCTCGGCCGGTGTGCTGGTGACCAGCTCCGCGCTGATCTCCTCGATGTTCAGCTACCAGATGACGGCGAACGTCTGGGTCGGGGTGCTGGTCTCGCTGCTGGTGACCCTCGCGGTGGGGGTCTTCAACGGGCTGCTGCTCACCCGTACCAAACTGCCCAGCTTCATCATCACCCTCGGCACCTTCCTGATGCTGACCGGGCTCAATCTCGGCTTCACCAAGCTGATCAGCGGGACGGTCTCCACCAAGTCCATCGGGGACATGGAGGGCTTCGCCTCGGCGAAGGCGCTCTTCGCCTCCGAGTTCACCCTCGGCGACGTCACCATCAAGGTGACCATCCTGTGGTGGATCGGGCTGGTCGCCCTCGCGACCTGGATTCTGCTGCGCACCCGCTTCGGCAACTGGATCTTCGCCGTCGGCGGCGGCGCGGACGCCGCCCGCGCCGTCGGTGTGCCGGTCGTCCGGACGAAGATCGGCCTCTACATGGGGGTCGCCTTCGCGGCCTGGATCTCCGGGCAGCACCTGCTGTTCTCGTTCGACGTGGTGCAGTCGGGCGAGGGGGTCGGCAATGAGCTGATCTACATCATCGCGGCCGTCATCGGCGGGTGTCTGATCACCGGCGGGTACGGCTCCGCCATCGGCTCGGCGGTCGGCGCGCTGATCTTCGGTATGACCAGCAAGGGGATCGTCTACGCGGAGTGGAACCCGGACTGGTTCAAGTTCTTCCTCGGGGCGATGCTCCTTCTGGCCACCCTGCTGAACGCATGGGTCCGCAAGCGGGCGGAGGCGACACGATGACCGAGGCTCCTGCTGCCGCTCTGGTCGAGCTGGACGAGGTCAGCAAGTACTACGGGAACATCCGGGCCCTCGAAGGGGTGTCGCTGGAGGTGCACGCGGGGGAGATCACCTGCGTCCTCGGCGACAACGGGGCCGGGAAGTCCACCCTCATCAAGATCATCGCGGGTCTGCACCAGCACGACTCGGGCACCCTCTCGATCGAGGGCGAGCAGATCCGGCTGGCCAACCCCAGGGACGCGCTGAACCGGGGCATCGCCACGGTGTACCAGGATCTGGCGGTGGTGCCGCTGATGCCGGTCTGGCGGAACTTCTTCCTCGGCTCCGAGCCGACGAAGGGGGCCGGCCCCTTCAGGCGGCTCGATGTGGCGCGGATGCGCGAGACCACCCGCTCCGAGCTGCTCCGCATGGGGATCGATCTGCGGGACGTCGACCAGCCGATCGGGACCCTCTCGGGCGGGGAGCGCCAGTGCGTCGCGATCGCCCGCGCGGTGTACTTCGGGGCGAAGGTGCTGGTGCTGGACGAGCCGACAGCGGCGCTGGGGGTGAAGCAGTCCGGGGTGGTGCTGAAGTATGTGGCGGCGGCGCGGGACGCCGGGCTCGGGGTGGTGCTGATCACGCACAACCCGCACCACGCGTATCTGGTGGGGGATCGGTTCGTGCTGCTGAAGCGGGGGGCGATGTCGGCGTCGCACACCAAGGACTCGGTCACGCTCGATGAGCTGACGCGGCAGATGGCGGGGGGGAGTGAGCTGGACGACCTCCGCCACGAACTGGAGCGCGCCCCGACCCCGCCCCACCTCGGCGGACCCGAGTAGCCCGCCCAGCACATGGAGAGCCGCGCCGGCGTTTGGGGCGCGGGGGTTCGGGGCTGGTCCCCGACTGCGGCCCGCACGGTGCGGGTGTCCTGTGGTGCGGGGTCCGTCCTCAAACGCCGGACGGGCTCAAGTTGCCCGGGACGCGCGGGGGCCGGGGCCGGAGGGGAAGGATCATCAGGCCGAGGATCTGGTGGACCGGGCACGGGCCGTACTGCTTCGAGTCCTGGCTCAACGGATAGTCCCCGATCACCACCACATGCCCCACCGGCACCCGCCCCCCACCCCCCGCCACCCCCCTCGGCATCCGATCCCCCTCCACCGCCACCACCCGCTTGATGCACCACTCCACCGCCCCCAGCTCCCCGCTCACCGGCCCCTTCCCCCGCCAGGCGGTCGCCGGGTCCGGGTCGGGGGAGGCGAGGACCGCGATACGGCCGCGGCGCAGGCCCGCCGTGCCGCGGCGGATCAGCACCCGGCTCCCCGGCCGCAGCGCCGGGGACATCGACTCCCCGTCCACGGTGATCGCCACACAGCGCCGGCGGACCCACCACACCACCCCCGCCAGCACCCCCACCCCGGCCCCCGCCCACACGGCCCGCACTCAGCACACCCGTCCGTCGCGCAGCTCCACCGCACGGTCGCACCGGTCCACCACCGAGGCGTCGTGGGTGGCCATCACCACCGTCGTACCGAGGCTCTCCCGCAGCCCCAGCAGCACATCCACGATCTCCGCGCCGGTGCGCGAGTCGAGATTCCCGGTCGGCTCGTCGGCCAGCAGCAGCGCGGGCCGGCCGATCAGCGCCCTCGCTATCGCCACCCGCTGCTGCTGCCCGCCGGAGAGCTTCGACGGCAGCGCGCCGGTGCGCTCCCCGAGCCCCACCGTCTCCAGCAGCCCGCGCGCCCGTGCCCTCTTGTCGAAGGCGGTCCGGTACGGCAGTACCGGGACCATCACATTGTCCAGCGCTGTCAGCGTGGGCAGCAGATGGAAGCGCTGGAAGACGAACCCGACCCCCCGCCGGTAGGCCGCCAGCTCCCGCCGTCCCAGCCCGGTGATCTCCCGTCCGTCGACCTCGATGGTCCCCGCGTCCGGTGTGTCCAGCGCCCCGATGAGATGGAGCAGCGTGGACTTCCCCGAACCCGAGGGCCCGGTCAGGGCGAGCACCTCGCCCCGGCCGGCGCTCACCTCCACCCGGTCGCAGGCGTGGACGGGCGAGCCCGAGTCCGCCCGGTAGGTCTTGCACACTCCGCTGACGGTCAGCAACGCTTCCCCGCCTCCTCCGCGTCGTCGGTGTAGCCGGCGGCCTGAATCGCGAAGAGGCGGGCATAGGTCCCCCCGTACCGCATCAGCTCCGCGTGGGTGCCCGCCTCGGTGATCCGTCCTCCGTCGAGCACCACGATCTCATCGGCCCGCCGCACCGTGCCCAGCCGATGCGAGATCAGCAGGGTGGTGGCGCCGTCGGCGAAGGCCCGCAACCGCTCGTGGACGCGTTCCTCGGCCGCCGCGTCCAGCCCCGCGCTCGGCTCGTCGAGGATCAGCAGATCCCGCCCCTCGCGCATCATCGCCCGGGCCAGCGCCAGCCGCTGCCACTGCCCGCCGGAGAGCGTCACCCCGGTGTCGCCCTCTCCCGCCCCTTCGCCCTCCTCGGCGAAGATCCGCGAGAGCAGCGTTCCGTACCCCCGGGGCAGCGCGGACACCAGGTCGTGGGCGCCCGCCCGCTCGGCCGCGGCGACGATCCTGCCGAGGTCGTCGCGGTGCGCCAGATCCCCCAGGCCGATGTTGTCGGCGACGGAGAAGTCGTACTCCACGGAGTCCTGGAACACCGCGCTGATCCGGTCCCGCAGCCGCTCAGGGTCCAGCTCCCGCAGATCCACCCCGTCCCAGCGGATGGCGCCGCGCACCGGGTCGTACAGCCGGCAGGCCAGCTTGACCAGGGTGCTCTTCCCCGCTCCGTTGAGTCCCACGAGAGCCAGGGACTTGCCGTGCGGAAGAGTGAGGCTCACCCCGCGCAGCACCCAGGGCCCGCTGTCGCCGTAGCGGAACCAGACATCGTCGAAGGTGATCCCGCGCTCCAGCGGCCCGGTGGGGAGCGGCTCCTCGCGGACCGGGAGATCGGGGCCGGCGGCCGTGATGTCGGTGAAGTGGCCGAGCAGCAGCAGCGCGTGGTACGCCCCGGTGCACTGGAGCACCAGGGCGATCAGCGCGCCCTGCACCCCGGCGACCGAGGCGATGAAGGCCGAGACATCGCCGATGGTGAACTCGCCCCGTACCGCCGCCATGGTCATCCAGGCCAGCCCGCCGCCGGCGATCAGCGCCCCGAGGGCGGTCAGCGGGCCCTGGCGCAGCAGCGAGCGCCGGTCCATGCGCTCCTCGGCGGCGTTGATGAGCCGGGTCTCGTGGTTCATCCGCGCCAGCAGAAAGCCGCCGAGCCCGAAGAGCCGGATCTCCTTGACCGCCGCGAGGTCCAGCAGCATCCGCTGGTAGAAGAGCTGCCGCCGGTTGCGCGGGCTGAGCGCGAACATCATCCGGGCGCGCTCCCGGCTGAGCGAGACCTCCACCAGCAGCACCGGCAGCGCGGCGGCGACCGTGACCACCGTCATCACCGGTGAGACGGTGAAGAGCACGGCGGTGAGACCGGCGAGGGTCAGGAAGTGCTGGACGACCGCGAAGAGCGAGGCGGTGACCTGCTCGGGCGCGGAGAAGGCGGCCTCCTGGGCCAGCCGGAGCCGGTCCAGGAAGGACGGGGTCTCGAACCGGGCCATGCCGGTGAACCGGTTGACCGTGCCGTAGAGGCGGTCCTGCACCACCAGGGCGATGCCCCGCTGGAGCCGGGCCCGCGCGTACTCGGAGAGCTGGGGCAGCAGCGCGTACAGCGTGGTCAGCAGGCAGAGCCCGGAGACCAGGGCCAGGGGCTCCGGCCCGTCCGTCCGCCCGCCGTGCTGGAGCCGGTCGAGAAGCTCCTTGGTGAGCCAGGCGATCGAGGCGGGGAGCAGGCCCTGGACGACGGCGAGCAGGGCGTGGAGGAGACAGCTCGGCGGCCCCGCCCGCCAGGTCAGGGCCAGTGCCTCGGCGGTGCGGCGGGCCAGCTCCCGCCCGCCGCCGGCCCGCCCCGGCGGGGCTCCGCTCACGCGGTGGCCAGGTCGCGCAGCGGCTGGGAGCCCGCCTCCGCGTGGGTGACCCGGCCGTCCGCGCCGACGATCACGGTGGTGGGTGTCCCGACGACCGAGAAGGTCTCGCTCAGCGCGCCCGGGGAGGGCTGGACGACGATGGTCGCCAGCTCCGCCAGCGGTTCGATCAGCTCGGCGGCCTCCGACTCCTCACCGGTGATCACGACGATGGTCTGCTGCCGGGCCAGCCCGGTGGCCCTGACGTACTCCCTGAGGTGGGGGAGGGCGGCCGGGCAGGCGGGGCAGCCGGTGGACAGGAAGGTGAGGACGGCGAGCCGGCCGTCGAGATCCGCGCGGGAGACGGAGCGCCCCGAGACGTCGACGGCGGAGAACTCCGGGAGGGTCTCACCGGGGCGAGGTCCGCTCGCCGTCCGCCCGCTCGCGGCCTCCTCCTGACGGCGCAGCCGCCGGATCACCGCGGTGATCAGCAGCAGATTGAGGACGCCGATCGCTCCGACGAGCACCAGACCGGCAACTACGAAAGCCATCTCTCTCTCCAGCATCGGGGGCATCAGATCGTGGGGGCATTCCGGCTCTGCCGGGGGGCCTTGACTGTGGCCCGCGGGGTGCGGGTTCCTGTGGCGCGGGGTCCGTCCTCAATCTCCCCCGGAGCCGCCTCTGGGAGGTGGGCCTGGGCGAATTCAGCCTCGCCGGCGTTTGAGGCGCGGGGGTTCGGGGGGCTGGTCCCCGACCGGGGCCCGCGCTGTGCGGGGACCTGGGGCGCGGGGGGCGGTCTCAGGGGGCCGAGGGGCTCTCGGTCGCTCATGCGCGGGCCAGCAGAAGAGCCACCGGCTGCCGCCGCAGCGCCACCACCGGCACCGCGGTGCCGGCCACCGCGAGCAGCACCCCGCCCACCACGGTGACCACCCCCACCCCCACCAGCGACGCGGTCACCCCGCCCGGCGCCAGCCACACCGTCACCCCGGCCGCCACCGACGCCCCCGCCACCGACCCGGTCAGCCCGAGCACGGCCCCCTCCGTCAGCACCAGCCGCGCGAGCGTCCGATCCGTCCACCCGGTGGCCCGCAGCGCGGCGAACTCCCCCATCCGGTCACGGATGTTCAGATACATGACGTCCCCGACGGCGACCGCGGCCAGCAGCACCATCATCCCCACCGCGGCGATGTCCGCGGCCCGTATCCGTACCGAGACCGCATCCCCCAGCAGCGACCCCGCCAGCACCCCTTCGAAGGTGTGCACCGCCGCCACCAGCAGGGTCACCGAGCCCGCGGCGATGGCCGAAGCGGTGACACCGAGCAGCGTCCGGGCCCGGGACCGGACCAGCCCGGCCAGCGCGAGAGAGGTGACCCCGCCCACGGCCCGGCTCCGGCGCCCGGCCGCGACGGCGGGCCGCAGCGCCTCCAGCGGCGCCGCGCGTGACGCCCGCCAGGCCGGGACCAGTCCGCCGAGGGCGGCGACCCCGACCGCGCCGGGCACCGCGAGCAGGGCGTACGAGGCGCTCACCCCGACCCCGGACAGTTCCCCGGCGGCCAGCGCGGCCCCCACCCCCAGCACCCCGGCGGCGGTCCCGATCAGCGCGGACTCCCCGAGGACGGCCGCGAAGAGCCGCCCCCGTCCCCAGCCGACGGCGGCCAGCAGCCCCAGCTCCTCGCGCCGGGCGCGGACCGACGCGGCGGTGGCGTTCGCGGTGAAGAGGGAACAGACCGTGAGCATCAGCACCAGCAGGACCACGCTCTTGCGGTCCACCGCCTCGGAGATCACGGCCACCACGTTCTTCTTGCTCCACCACTCCTGGAGCCGCAGCTCCGGGCGGCCGAACTCCCCCTCGGGCAGGGCCACGGTCTGCGCGGCGGGCGACGACCCGAGGGCGATGTCGACCTCCAGGCCGGTGCGCCGGGTGATCGATTCCGCCACGGCGCGCACCCGCTCGCGCGAGACCTCGTCGGCGCCGGTGACCCCGGTGACGGCGACCCGGACCGCGGAGACCGGCGCGCGGTGCTGCCGGCCGGTGAGATAGCCCGCGCGCCCGAGCCAGGCGGCGGCGTCGAGGGTGGTGAGCATCAGCGGCGGCTGCTGGAGGTAGCCGGTGGGCGAGACCCCGGGCAGCAGGGGCCCGCCGCCGAGGAGCTTCCGGGACGCGGCGTCCGCGCCGCTGAGCCCCGGGGCGGTGTACGCGCCGAGCGGCACCCGCGCGGCGGAGTCGTAGGCGGGCAGCCGCCGGGGGTCGAAGGTGCCGGTGTTCCGGCCGTGGACCGGGGGACGGTTCGCCGCCCCCGGGCCGTCCCCGGCGGGCAGCGCCCGGAACCAGAGGTCACGGCCGTCGAGGGGGAGTTCCGCGGTGCGCGGGACGGTGCGCGGGCGCAGGGCCCCGTCGGAGCCGGTGGTGTAGCGCACGGGTCCGGCCGGGAGCAGCCCGTCGAGCGGGCTGACGGTGCCGGGGGCGCTGTCGCGCGCGGTGCCGGCCGTGTCCAGCTCCGCGCGGTGCACGGTGGCGCCGTCGCCCAGCCGCCGCACCTCGGTCCGGACGGTGAGCCCCGACTCCGCGCCCCGGGTGCGCAGCAGGGGGAGTTCGACCGAGTCCGCGAACCCCTCGCGCCGGACGGTGCGGGGCGCCCCGGGGGTCAGATACGTCCCGGCGGTCAGGGCCCGGTCGAGCCCGAGGAGCCGGGCCTCGGCCGCCGGGTCCACCCCGGCGACGACCTGGGAGGCGGGGAAGGTGAAGACGGCGGTGGTCGGGGGGAGGTCGCTCGCGACCGGCCGGCCGTCGTGGCCGATGGTGGTGACGGACGCCCAGGACAGACAGACGACGGGCTCCTCGGCCGCGTGCGGGTCCCCCTCCGACACCGCCCGGTGCCGCCCCTCGCAGACCTCGACCTCGCGGCCCGATGGCAGACGTTCGAGATAGCGGTTGGTGATCCGCCGGTGGCCGTCGCCCACCCCCACGGTCTCCCCGGCGCGGACGGTGATGGGGTGGGGGGTGATGTAGACGCGCCTGCTGTTCTGCGGGATGGCCGACAGACCCCGGTCGTATGTCCAGCTACGGGAGATGTCGTAGGTGCCCTTGGTGCCCTTGGGGAGGAACTCCGCGAAGTCGAGGACGGCGCGTCCCGCGGTCGGGGCGAAGCCCAGTACGGCGATCGGCGCGGCGACCCGTACGCCCGGGGTGGCACCGATCCGGGCGACCTGCGCGGTGGTGATGCCGCCGTACACCTCGGACACCGCGTTGGGCCGGATCAGGCCCCGGGCCGATTCGACGGGGCCGGCGGAGTCCCGGGGGCGCACCAGGATGTCGTACGCGCCCCGGTCGCGGGAGAGGGTGCCGAGCACATCGAGCCGTGAGGACTCCGTCGTCGACGACAGGACGACGAACGAGGAGACCGCCACCAGCAGCCCCAGCAGCAGGGCGAGCGATCGGAGCAGTCTTCCTGCCAGCTGTCGCCGGACGAAAAGTAACACCCGGCCCCTCCCCAGGTCGTCGGGAACTCTGTGTACCGGTGGCGCGGCCCCGCCCCCGGGGACGGGGCCGAGGGCCGGAGCGGTCCGCTAGCAGAACCGCCCGGTGTACTGCCATGAGCCGCAGTAGGACTGGGAGCAGTGCGGAGGCTTCGCCCGGTAGCAGCACCGCTCGTGCAGGCGGAAGGTGATGCAGGTGTACTCCTTGCTGGAGGGACAGCCGGAGTTGCAGGTCAGGGCCGAGGCGCGGGCCTGGGGGACCAGTCTCTCCAGCAGCGCATCGCCGATTTTCCGCAGGGCGTTCATATGTTCCCTTCCATCGGGGATGAAGCGCGTGAAGTCGATCACTGGACTAGACCTGTCCGCAACGCACTCCCGTCCAATGTGGCTCAGCTCACACCGGGGCCCCGGCGGGCCGCCGGCGGCGGGCCACCCCCGCTCCCTCCGGCCCCGGGAGTGGCAGAATCGCCCTTGGCGGGCGCCGTCCGCCGCCGGCCCGGGGAGAACCACTCGCCGTGTGCCGGCCGGCCCCACGACACCAGGGACGACGCGACCCGTGCGAGCACCCGCCACCACCCGCTCCGCCGCTTTGGACCACGCCCTGTGAGCACCTACCGCGAATTCGCCCACCGGGGCTCCGCCCGCGCCACCGTCCTGCGCACCGTCGGCACCCGCGAACGCCGCTCGCATCTGAGCGCTCCCCGCGTGCCCACCGTGGGGATCGACATCGGCGGTACGAAGGTCATGGCGGGGGTCGTCGACGCCGACGGGGTCATCCTGGAGAAGATCCGCACCGAGACCCCGGACAAGTCCAAGAGCCCCAAGGTGGTCGAGGACACCATCTGCGAACTCGTGCTCGACCTCTCCGACCGGCACGATGTGCACGCGGTGGGCATCGGCGCGGCCGGCTGGGTGGACGCCGACCGCTCCACCGTCCTCTTCGCGCCCCATCTGGCCTGGCGCAACGAGCCCCTGCGCGACGCGCTCTCCGCCCGGCTCGCGGTCCCCGTCCTCGTCGACAACGACGCCAACACCGCCGCCTGGGCGGAGTGGCGCTTCGGCGCGGGGCGCGGCGAGGACCATCTGGTGATGATCACCCTCGGCACCGGCATCGGCGGCGCGATCCTGGAGGACGGCCAGGTCAAACGGGGCAAGTTCGGGGTCGCCGGTGAGTTCGGGCATATGCAGGTGGTGCCCGGCGGGCACCGCTGCCCCTGCGGCAACCGCGGCTGCTGGGAGCAGTACAGCTCCGGCAACGCCCTGGTCCGCGAGGCCCGGGAGCTGGCCGCGGCGGAGTCCCCGGTCGCCCACTGCCTGATCGACCGGGTCGGCGGCAGCGTCTCGGACATCACCGGCCCGCTCATCACCGAGCTGGCCCGCGAGGGCGACGCCATGTGCGTCGAGCTGTTCCAGGACATCGGCCAGTGGCTCGGCGTGGGCATCGCCAATCTCGCCGCCGCGCTCGACCCCTCCTGCTTCGTCATCGGCGGCGGGGTCAGTGCCGCCGACGATCTGCTCATCGGACCCGCCCGGGACGCCTTCCGCCGCCATCTCACCGGCCGCGGCTACCGCCCCGAGGCCCGGATCGCCAAGGCCCAGCTCGGCCCCGAGGCCGGCATGGTCGGCGCGGCCGATCTCGCCCGCCTGGTCGCCCGCCGCTTCCGCCGCGCCAACCGGCGCCGGGTCGAGCGGTACGAGCGGTACGAGCGCTACGCCCAGGCGCTGCGCAACACGGCCTCACCCCGTGCGACGCCACCGGCACCGTAATCCTCCATTCCGCTTCTCCCGCCCCGGAAGTCCCGGAAACCGTAGACTGCGGATTCCGACCGAGCTCCCCCCCACAGCACCAGGAACCACGCAGTCATGACCGTGCCCCGCCAGCCCACGTCCCCGGACGAGAACCTCCGTCCCCCCGAGGGCCGGCGGCAGATGATCATCCGCCGCTGGCTCACGGCGGTCATCATCGTCCTCCTCATCGGCATCCCCGCCGGCTATCTGGTGATCTCCGCCGAGCAGAGCCGCGAGAGCGGCCGGGACAAACAGGCCGAGTCCCAGGCGCGCGGGCTGCGCGACACCTGGCCCTCCCAGATGAAGCGGAGCGCCTTCGGGGTGCCCATTCCGCCGAAGTCCACCGACGTCGCCTACTTCGAGACCAGCAACTGGAAGACCAGCAGGCTGTACGCGCAGTTCACCACCACGGCCGGCGGGCTCGACCGCTTCCTCGAAGAGGCGGGCACCAGCCGGGACGCGCTGGAGGACGGCAGGATCACCATCAGCGCGCGCGACGCCGACACGGTCGGCTGGGACTTCCGCTCCGGCATCCCCTGGGCGGGCACCCGGCACGAGGACAAGGACCCCCAGCCGAGCCAGGACATCGTCGTCGACATGACCGATGCCGCCCACCCCCGGGTGTACGTCGTCGCCACCGCCAACCCCTGACCGGCCCGGCCCCGGGACCCGGGCCCGCGGAGCCCCTCCCGGCCGGGCCCCGGACGCGGGGGGCCCTCCACCGGGGCCGCCCTCGCGGTGACCGGCGTCGGCCGGGCTCCGCCGCGCCCGGTGGACCCTCCGGATCTCCCGGCCGCGATCACCGGCTCGCGAGGAGGGTTCGCCGTCCCTTCCCGCGAGACCCCCACCCGCGCACCGTTCCGGCCGCGGCGGAACCCGCGTACGGCGCGCGGGTGCCCGCCTGGGGCCGTCCGGGTCCGCCGCGGCACCGTCCCGCCGCGACGGCCCCTCACCCCGTGTCCCCGGCGCCCGTCCCCGGCCCCTCCCGCGCCAGCACCGACACCAGTTGCGCACGCCGTGCGATCCGCAGCTTCCGGTAGGCGCTGGTGAGATGGGTCTCCACGGTGCGGCGGGTGAGGCACAGCGCGTCGGAGATCCGGGCGTTGCTGTGACCCGCCGCGGCCAGTTCGGCGACCCGGCGCTCGGCCGCGGTCAGCCCGTGAGGGACCCTCGCCCTCCGCGCCGGGACCTCGCCCAGCGCCTTCTCGGCCACACCGAGGAGACGGCCGGTGACGGCGCCGCCCCCGCTCCCGGGGGCGGGGACAGCCAGCCGCAGCGCCACGGCGCGCGCCTCACGCAGCGTGTCACGGCCCTTCCGGCCGTTGCCGATCTCGATATGGGCCCGGCCGAGATCGACGAGGACCTCCGCCAGCTCCACGGGCGCCCGAGCCGGTCCGAGCAGCTCGGCGGCCTCGGTCAGCGAGTCCAGCGCCAGCCTGCCGCTCACCGCCGAGGCGTACGCCCGCAGCGCCCGGCCGACGGTGCGCCGGGTTCCCCAGGTCCGGGCGTGGCGCAGCTCCTCCTCGGCCAGCTCGCGGGCCTCCTCCCGCCGCCCGAGCCGCACCAGCGCCAGCGCCGCTCCGGAACGCCACGGTGTGGCGACCGGACTGACGAAGTCATGGGCGCTCTGGCCGGCTCCGCAGCGCAGATGGTCGTCGAGGGCCGCCTGCCAGTCGCCGTCCGCCGCGTGCAGGAGGGCCCGCGCGTAGCTCAGCTCGTTCCACTCCCAGGAACTGTCCGCACCGGACGGACCCGCGCCGGCCACCGCCGCCCACGCCTCTTCGCGCCGGCCGGTCTCGCACCGGGCGATCGCCACCATCGCCGCCAGATGCGGCAGCCGGACGCCCTGCCCGGCCCAAGCCCGTACCAGGGGCGCGTTCTCGGCGATGACACGCTCGAACTCTCCCGCCCAGAGCGCCGCCTCGGCCCGGACACTGAGCAGGCACTGAAGCCCCACGTCCGTCAGATCCGGGGGAATGGGCGGCGGGGGCAGACACATGTCGGCGAGCTCGCGCGCCTCCTCCAGACGGTCCGCCCACTGCAGAAGGGTGGCCGCGCTGCCGAGCCAGGCGGTCCGCAGGCGCGGGTCCACCGGTGCCGCCAGGCGCTGCTGGACCCGGGCGCGCGCCTCGGCCGCCGAGCAGAGCCCGGCTCCGGCCTCGTACTCGGTGATCAGCCCGCACACCAGGGGCTCGATGGTGGCCGGCGCCACCGGCGCGAGCGCGCGCAGACCCGCGACGGCCCCGCGCCAGGCCGCGCTGTCGTGCGAGGAGACCAGCGCGCTGAGCGTCTGCAGGACCTGGACGAGTTCGTCGTCGCCCGCGGCGCGCGTGGCCTGGTGCAGGACCCGGAGCGCGGCATCGGGGTACCGCCCCGCGACGAGGCCCGCGCTGAGCGCGGTGGCGGCGATCACACGGTCCCGTACATCGGTGTGCAGCTCCAGACCGGTGTAGAGCCGGCGGATGCCGGCGGTGGCGCTGTGCGGAAGCTCCAGGGCGCCCAGGCGCATGGTGAGGGCGGCGCGCCGGTCCGGAGCGAGCCGGCCGCGCAGCGCGTGGCGCAGATACGCGGCGGACTCGGCGACCCGGCCGGCGCGCACCGCCGCCTCGGCGGCTTCGTCCAGACACCGGGTCATCCAGGCCTCGCCCGGCCGGTCCACATGGAGCAGCCGGGAGGCGACGGCCGTCGCGGGGGCACCGCTCTCCGCGAGTGTCGCCGCGATGCGTGAGTGCAGCGCGGAGATCTCCTCGGGTTCGGCGGCGGCGAGAACGGCCTCCCGCGCGAGGGGGTGGTGCAGCAGCGTGCCGAGACGTCCCACCGACCGCGCGCGCCGGGAACGCCGGTGCGGGCGCGGGCCGGACACCTGGTCGAGGAGGCCGGGGCCGGCCGCCGTCCCGCCCTCGGCCGCGACGGCGAGGGCGAGGAGGATGCGGCGCGAGCGCGGATCGGCCCGGTGCCGGACCCAGCGGGTGATCGTGTCGCGGTAACGACTGTGTGCCGGGGCGGAGGGCGGGCGGGGGAGCGGGCCGTCCCCGAGGTCGGTGACGAGCGCCTGCACCAGCGCCGGAATGCCGGCACTCGCCTCGACGCAGGTCGCGGTCTCCTCCTCGCCCAGACCGGCGGCCCGCGCGATGCGGATGACGGCGGACGCGCTGAGCGGACGGAGAGCGAAGGACGTGCCGGTGGAGGCCGGGAGCACCAGCGGAGCGGACGGGCCGTCGCACTCGGTGGCCAGCAGCAGTACGGGAAGGCCGGCGACGCGGTGCGCGAGGTGGCCGATCCAGCGCCGGGACGTCTCGTCGGCGTGGTGCAGGTCGTCCACCGCGATCAGTACCGGACGCTCGGCCGCCGACCGGGCCAGCCGGGTCACCAGCCGCTGGAACAGACGCTGTTCGTCCGGCCCGGCCGGCACCGAGAAGGGAACATCGCCGTCGTCCGCGAAGAGCTGCCGGACGAGCCCGAGGGGGAACGCCGTCTCCTCCGGCGCGCTCCGGGCGCGCCTGACCCGCATGGTGCCCTCCGCTGTCTGCCGCCGCACGATCGTTTCGAGCGCCGCCGTCCGGCCCATGCCGGCCACCGCCGCCGAGAGCAGCATCCAGCGTCCGCCGCCCGCCCGCGCGGCCTCCGCGGCCGCCTCCAGCACCTCGTCGCGCTCCCACAGCACCCGCATGCTCCCCCCTCGCGGCCCCACCCCTGCGGCGTCGAGTCCACCATCCGGCCGCCGGCGTGACCAGGCGGAACCACCGGCAGAAGTACGTCCGTAATACTTCTGCCGGATGACCGCGCCCCGCCGGGGCACACGCCAGGGGAGCCTGACCATGACCGGGACGACATCGGACGATTTCGGGCAGCTCCTGCGCGGCCTGCGCCTGGGTGCCGGGTTCAGCCAGGAGCGGCTCGCCCTCGCCGCGGGAGTGAGCGTGCGGGCGCTGGCGGACCTGGAACGCGGCCGTACCACGGGGCCCCAGGGACGGACCGTCAAGGCCCTCGCCCGGGCGCTGGGGCTGAGCGCCGAGGAGGCAGGGTCCCTGGAGGCGGTGGCGGCCCCGGGGCGGCGGCGCCGGCGCCCCGCCACAGATCCGGCGTCGGCGGGGATACTGTCCCTGCCGAGGGACACCCGGGACTTCACCGCGCGCGGCCCCGCCCTCTCGGCCCTTGAGGCGCTGGCCGACGCCGCGCGGCCCGCCCATCCGCCGGTGGTCGTCGTCGCGGGCTCACCCGGTCTCGGGAAGACGGCGTTCGCCGTCCACGCGGCTCACGTCCTCGCCCCCCGGTTCCCCGACGGCCGGTTCCATGTCGACCTGTGCGGCATGGACGACGAGCCCGCTCGGCCGGGCGACGTCCTGGCCCGGCTGCTGGGCGCCCTCGGGGTCGCCGAGCGGACGCAGCCCCGGGGTGTCGAGGACCGGGCGGGGCTGTTCCGAACGCTCGCGGCGAGCCGCCGCCTGCTGCTGGTCCTGGACAACGCCGCCGACGAGGATCAGGTGCGCCCCTTGCTGCCGAGTTCCGGCGCGTGTCTCACGATCGTCACCAGCCGTGGCGGCCTGACCGGACTGGAAGCGGTCCACCGCATGGAACTCCCCCTGCTGCGGGGCGAGGAGGCGGTCGAACTGCTCACCCGTATCGTCGGCCCCCGGCGCGTCGCCCGGGAGGCGCGGGCCGCCCGCGAGCTGGCCGATCTGTGCGGGCATCTGCCGCTGGCCCTGCGCATCGCCGGCCAGCGCCTCGCCGCCCGGACCGAGGAGAGCCTCGGCAAGCTCGTCGCCCGGCTCGCCCGCGAGGAACGCAGGCTCGACACCCTCCAGTCGGGTGATCTGAAGGTCCGGGCCGCCTTCACGCTCTCCTACCGGCAGCTCGACTCCTCCTCCCGGCTCCTGCTGCGGCGCTGCGCACTCGCCGCGGGCCCGGACATCGGCCCCGAGACCGCCATGCTCCTGGCCGGCGTCCCGCTCCGCGACGCCGAACTCCGCCTGGAGGAACTCTGCGACCGCGGCCTGCTCCAGGCCGACCCCGCGGCCGAGCGCTACCGGTTCCACGACCTCCTCGGGCTCTTCGCGGCCGAACGGCTCGCCGCCGAGGACGCCCCGGCGACCCGGGACGCGGCCCTGGACCGGGCCGCCCGCTGGATGCTCGCCCGGGCCACCGCCGCGGCGCTCCATTTCGACGCCGAGCGCCACCACCTGCCGGCCGGCGACCCCGACCCCGCCACCGCGCCCGTCGGCCGCGAACAGGCCCGCGCCTGGCTGGAAGCCGAGCGGGCCCAGTGGCTCGCCGCCCTGCACCGCGCCCACGCCACCGGCCGGCACCGGGAGGTCCTCGACACTGCCGAGGCCATGCACTGGTTCTCCGATCTGACCCAGCACTGGTCCCAGTGGGTCGAGGTCTTCCGGTGCGCCGTCGACGCCGCCCGGGCACTGGACAGCCGGCGGGAGGAGGCCACCCACCTCAACTACCTCGCCTGGGCCCACGACATATGCGCCCACGACCCTCACGCCGCCCTCGAATCCGCCCGTTCCGCGCTCCTCGCGGCCCATATGTGCGGCGACCTGCTCCAGACGGGCTGGGCACTGCACTACGGCGCCGGCGCGCTGCGCCGGCTGGGCCGGATCAACGAGGCCATCACCTGGCTCCGGGAATCGGACGAGCACCACCGCGAGAACGCCTCGCCCCAGGGGAGACTCGCCCTGCTGAGCACCCTCAACAGCCTGGGCAGCGCCCTGCGCGAGCACGGCCACCCCGACCAGGCCCTTGAGATCCACCGCCGCAGTCACGACATCTGCCGCCGGGGAATCCCCGGCCAGTCCCCCCAACTCCTCGCCACCTACCGGGCCGTCACCCTGCGGCACCTCGGCAACGACCACGCGGCCCTGGGCCGGTGGCAGCAGGCGGAGACCGCCCTGCGACGGGCCCTGACCACCTTCGAGACCCTCGACGTGGCGGCGTGGACCGGCCCCACCCAGCTCGAACTCGGACGCGTGCTGCGCCACCTCGGCCGCCACGGGGAGGCCCGCGCGGTCCTCACCGCCGCCCTGCGCACGCTCACCGCGCACCATCACCCCCGCCGGGCCGAGGCCGCCGCCGAACTCCGCCTCACCGGCCGGTACACGGCTGACGGGCGCGCGTCGGACGGGTACACCGCTGACGGGCCGGGCGACATCCGGCTTCCCTGACCGGCCGGGTCCGCGAACCGTGTCACGGACCTTGCCGCGAACCGTGTCACGGACCGTGTTGCGAACCGTGTCACGGACTGTGTCGCGGACCGTGTCGCGACATGGAGGGAATGGACGCCCATCACCTCACATCAACCACCCTTCCGGGAACCGGCCCCCGCCCGGCCCCGGCGCCGGCGCGCCGGGCCGGACGCGCCGCCTCGGTCTCCGCCGACCCCCTCCTGAGGCAGGGAGCGGGATATGGGAGCGTGAGGGGGTGAGTGAGACGCAGACGCCCCCCACCGAACCGCCGACGTCCCCCCGGACCCTCCAGTACCGGATCGACGGTCCCGACGACGCCCCCGTCCTCATCCTGGGCCCCTCCCTCGGAACGACCTGGCACATGTGGGACAGGCAGATCGCCGATCTGTCCCGCGAGTGGCGCGTCTTCCGGTACGACCTGCCGGGCCACGGCGGGGCACCCGCCCACCCCGCCACCGCCATCGGTGAACTCACCGACCGGCTGCTGGCCACCCTCGACGGCCTCGGTATCCAGCGCTTCGGCTACACCGGCTGTTCCATCAGCGGCGCCATCGGCATCGACCTGGCGCTGCGCCACCCCCACCGCATCGCCTCGCTCGCCCTGGTCTCCACCTCGCCCCGGTTCGGGACCGCCGACGACTTCCGCCGCCGCGGTGTGGTCGTCCGCACCAACGGGCTCGACCCGATCGCCCGCAGCGCCCCCGAGAGCTGGTTCACCCACGGCTTCGCCGCCGCGCAGAGCGCGATCGTCGAGTGGGCCGTCCAGATGGTGCGGACCACCGACCCCGGCTGCTACATCGCCGCCTGTGAGGCCCTCGCCGCCTTCGACGCCCGTGCCGACCTGGGCAGGATCGGGGTGCCAACGCTGGTGGTCGTCGGCTCCGACGACCAGGTCACCGGCCCCGCCGAGGCCCGCACCCTGGTCGCGGGGATACCCGACGCCCGGCTCGCGCTGGTCCCCGGCGCCTCGCACCTCGCCCCCGTCGAGCAGCCGGCCGCCGTCACCGATCTGCTCGGCCGGCACTTCGCCGGGGTCCCGCAGGACACCCTGACCGCGATACCCGTACCGCCGTCCCCCGTGGTCTCCGCGCCGGTCACCCCGATCGCCGAGATCGCCCCCGCCATGCCGCAGATGGCCGCGTCCGGCCGCCCCGACCCGTACGAGCCCGGTATGAAGATCCGCCGAGAGGTCCTCGGCGACGCCCATGTCGACCGGGTCACCGAGGAGGCCGACGGCTTCACCGCCGATTTCGAGGACCTCGTCACCCGCTACGCCTGGGGCGAGGTCTGGACCCGCGACGGACTCGACCGGCGCACCCGCAGCGTGATCACGCTGACCGCGCTGGTCGCCGGCGGCCACCGGGAGGAGCTGGCCTCCCACACCCGGGCCGCGCTGCGCAACGGGCTCACCCCCGACGAGATCCGCGAGATCCTCCTCCACACGGCCGTGTACTGCGGCGTTCCGGCCGCGACGGCGGCCTTCGCGGTGGCCAGGACCGTGATCCAGGAGGAGACCACCCCCAGTCCGTAGCAGGATGGAGGGATGAGGCTCACCAAGAAGAAGCACTCCTGCGTCCGGCTGGAGAAGGACGGGGCGACGCTGGTCATCGACCCCGGGGCCTTCAGCGAGGAGGACGCCGCCGAGGGCGCCGACGCGGTCCTGATCACGCATGAGCACCCGGACCACTTCGACGAGGGACGGCTCCGCGCGGCCCTGGCGGCCGGCGCGGAGGTGTGGACGCTCGGGAGCGTCGCCGGGCAGCTCGCGGCGGCGTTCCCGGGGCGGGTGCGGACCGTCGGGCACGGCGACACCTTCACCGCCGCCGGATTCGATGTGCAGGTCCACGGCGAGCTGCACGCGGTGATCCACCCGGATCTGCCCCGGGTCACCAATATCGGCTTCCTGGTCGACGGTTCGCTCTTCCACCCCGGCGACGCGCTCACCGTGCCCGACCACCCGGTCGACACCCTGATGCTCCCCGTCCACGCGCCCTGGAGCAAGATCTCCGAGGTCATCGACTATGTGCGCGAGGTCCGCCCGAGGCGTGCCCTGGACATCCACGACGCCCTGCTCACCGAGATCGCCCGGCCCGTCTACGACACCCACATCGCCAACCTCGGAGGCGCGGAGCACGGCCGGCTGACCCCGGGGGAGAGCGCCGATCTGTGACTGTCGGACCCCGGCATTAGGCTTTCCCCCATGCGCATCGCCACATGGAACGTCAACTCGATCACCGCGCGGCTGCCCCGGCTGCTCGCCTGGCTCCAGAGCAGCGGCACGGACGTCCTGTGCGTTCAGGAGACCAAGTGCACCGAGGAGCAGTTCCCCGCCGCTGAGCTGCGGGAGATCGGTTACGAGTCCGCCGTGCTCGCCGACGGCCGGTGGAACGGCGTGGCCGTGATCTCCCGGGTGGGCCTCGCCGATGTGGTCAAGGGCCTGCCCGGCGGGCCGGAGTACGGCGGGGTGCCGGAGCCGCGCGCGATCGCCGCGACCTGCGGGCCGGTGCGCGTCTGGTCGGTCTATGTGCCCAACGGCCGCGAGGTCGCCCACGACCACTACGCCTACAAGCTGCGCTGGCTGGCCGCTCTGGAGGAGGCGGTGGCGGCCGACGCGGCGGGAGACCGGCCGTTCGCGGTGCTCGGCGATTTCAATATCGCCCCCACCGACGAGGATGTCTGGGACCGCTCCGTCTTCGAGGGCAGTACGCATGTCACCGAGCCGGAGCGGGCGGCGCTGGCGGCGCTCCGAGGGCGCGGCCTCACCGATGTGATGCCCCGACCGCTGAAGTACGCCCACCCCTTCACGTACTGGGACTACCGCCAGCTGGGCTTTCCGAAGAACCGGGGGATGCGGATCGATCTGGTGTACGGGAATGGGGCGTTCGCGGAGGTGGTGGAGGACAGCTATGTGGACCGGGAGGAGCGCAAGGGGAAGGGGGCGTCGGACCACGCCCCGGTGGTGGTCGACCTGACCCCCTGACCCCCAGCGCCCCGGTTGCCCCGAGCCCCCCGGCCCGTCCACCCCGCGCCCCGGGTGACCCGAGCGAACCCAGCCCGTCCGGCGTTTGAGGACGGTCCCCGTGCCCCGGGTGACCCGAGCGAACCCAGCCCGTCCGGCGTTTGAGGACGGACCCTGTGCGACAGGTTCCCGCATGCTGCGGGCCTCGGTCGGGGGCCGGCCCCCGAGCCCCCGCTCCTCAATCGCCGGAGGGGCTGGGGTGGTGCTGCTCGATCGCGGGAGGGGCTGAGAAAACCCAGCCGGTCCGCCGCTTGAGGACGGCCCCCGCGCCCCGGGTGCCCGGGCAATCTCAGCCGGTCCGCCGCTTGAGGACGGCCCCCGCGCCCCGGGT
>NZ_JBSFER010000009.1:0-187023 GCF_053594535.1 Streptomyces sp. NPDC001889 | reverse complement strand
CAGCCGGTCCGCCGCTTGAGGACGGCCCCCGCGCCCCGGGTGCCCGGGCAATCTCAGCCGGTCCGCCGCTTGAGGACGGCCCCCGCGCCCCGGGTGCCCGGGCAATCTCAGCCGGTCCGCCGCTTGAGGACGGCCCCCGCGCCCCGGGTGCCCGGGCAATCTCAGCCCGTCCGGCGTTTGAGGACGGACCCTGGAGCACAGGACCCCGCACGGCGCGGGCCACGGTCAGGGCCGGCCCCCGAACCCTCGCTGCTCAGGCGTCGGAGGGGGCAGATCCGGTCGGGGGATGCGCGCCCTGTGGTGCGGGCGGGGGGCGGGATGCGAGGCTGAGTGGTATGAACATCCCTTTCCTGGACAACTGGCGCAGGAAGCACGGCGACACCCCCGGGAGAGACGGAGACACCCCGGGCGACCCCGAGCGCGCGGCGGCCATCGCCGAGCTGTTCTCCGAGTGCGAGCTGCTGCGCGTCCGCGCCGACGACCTCGGGCTCGCCCTGGACGACACCCCCGCCTCCCTCTCCGCCCTGGACCAGCTCCCACCGCGCTGGCGCGAGGACCCCGAGGAGTTGCCCTGGCTGGGCAACGACGCCGGCCTCTACCTCGGCACGGTGATCGTCCGCACCGTCCCCGGGGCGGCCTGGCACATCTGGCCCGGCGGCCGGCCCGTGGTGCGGCTCGCCTCCGGCCGGGAGATCGGCGTGGTGGAAGCCGGTCTGGAGTGGGCCGTCAACGGCGCCCCCCAGCTCTCCCAGGTCTACGCGGAGGCCGCCGAGGCCTGACCGATAAATACGGCTTATGCCCCATTTATGCGTGTCGCCTGTGAAGTCCCTTATCGGGCTGGATAGTTTGCGCTGACCTCGACAAGCGATGAGTGGGTAGGGCAGCGTATGGCCGTCGTCGATCCGTTGATCGAGCTGCGGGACGTCAATAAGTTCTACGGACAACTGCACGTCCTCCAGGACATCAATCTCACCGTCGGGCGCGGGGAGGTGGTGGTGGTCATCGGGCCGTCCGGCTCGGGCAAGTCGACCCTCTGCCGGACGATGAACCGGCTGGAGCCCATCGAGTCGGGCACGATCACCATCGACGGACAGCCCCTGCCCGAGGAGGGCAAAGGACTCGCCGCCCTCCGGGCCGATGTGGGAATGGTCTTCCAGTCCTTCAATCTCTTCGCCCACAAGACGGTGCTGGCCAATGTCTCCCTCGCCCAGATCAAGGTGCGGGGCCGCGCCAGGGACGAGGCGAACCGGCGCTCCCGGGAGCTCCTGGAGCGAGTGGGACTCGTGTCGCAGGCCGACAAGTACCCCGCCCAGCTCTCCGGCGGCCAGCAGCAGCGCGTGGCCATCGCCCGCGCGCTCGCCATGGACCCCAAGGTCATGCTCTTCGACGAACCGACCTCGGCCCTCGACCCCGAGATGATCAATGAGGTCCTGGAGGTGATGCAGCAGCTCGCCCGGGACGGCATGACCATGGTCGTCGTCACCCACGAGATGGGCTTCGCCCGCTCCGCCGCCAACCGGGTGGTCTTCATGGCCGACGGCCGCTGTATCGAGGACCGCGCCCCGGAGGACTTCTTCACCCACCCGGAGAGCGACCGCGCCAAGGACTTCCTCTCCAAGATCCTCAAGCACTGACGGGGGGCGACTGATGGCTCGGACACGACGCGTCCTCGCGGCGCTCACACTCCTCCTCGCGGCCGGCGCCGCCGCCTGCGGCAAGGAGGGCAGCCCGCCCGTCAAGGGCCCGCAGCCCGAGAAGCTGCCGCACTACCAGGTGGACACGGCCTTCCGGCTGGACTCCTCCCCGACCTGGCGCCGGGCCGAGAAGCGCGGCCACTTCACCGTCGGTGCCAAGGAGGACCAGCCCTATCTGGGCGAGAAGGACCCCTCCAGCGGGCTCTACTCCGGCTTCGACATCGAGATCGCCCGGATGATCTCCGCCGCCCTGGGCCTGGACCCCGACCGGATCGTCTTCCGCACCATCGCCTCCGCCAACCGCGAGACCGCCCTCCAGAACGGTCAGATCGACTACTACGTCGGCACCTACACCATCAACGACAACCGGAAGAAACTCGTCGGCTTCGCGGGCCCCTACTATCTCGCCGGTCAGTCCCTGCTGGTCCGCGCCAACGAGACCGACATCAAGGGCCCGCGGGACCTCGCGGGCAAACGGATCTGCTCCGCCGCCGGCTCCACCCCGTACCAGCGCATCCAGCAGGAGTACCCGCGGGCCGTCCTGGTCGCCTACGACACCTACTCCATCTGCGTCGACAATCTCCTGACCTATCAGGTCGACGCCGTCACCACCGACGACGCCATCCTCATCGGCTACGCCGCCAAGGCCCCCGACGAGCTCAAGGTCGTCGGCAGACCCTTCTCCGAGGAGCCGTACGGCATCGGGGTCCCCCGCCACGACAACGCCCTGCGCTTCGCCATCGACGACGCCCTGGAGGCCAACGAGAGAAACGGCAACTGGAAGAAGGCGTACGACGCCACCCTCGGCCTCTCCGGGGTCCCGGCCCCGAAGCCGCCCCCGATCGACCGCTACCCGGCGAGCTGAGGAGCCGAAGGACGGACATGGACGTACTGACCGACAACTTCTCCCTGTACGGCGAGGGCTTCCTCGGCACCGTCGAGCTGACGGTCTACTCCTCGCTGCTCGCCCTGGTGCTCGGCTTCCTCATGGCCTCCTTCCGGGTCGCGCCCATCGGCTCGCTCCGGGTGTTCGGCACCGTCTGGGTGACCGTGCTCCGCAACACCCCCCTGACCCTGCTCTTCTTCGCCGTGGTGCTCGGGCTGCCGCGCTTCGGCGTCGTGCTGCCGTTCACCCTCTTCGCGGTGATCGCGCTCGGCTGCTACACCTCGGCCTTCATCTGCGAGGCGCTGCGCTCCGGCATCAACACCGTCCCCAGGGGCCAGGGCGAGGCGGCCCGCAGCCTCGGGATGACCTTCGGCCAGACCCTGGGCTCCGTGGTGCTGCCCCAGGCGTTCCGCACCGTCATCCCGCCGGTCGGCTCCACGATCATCGCCCTCGCCAAGAACTCCGCCATCGCCGGGGCGTTCAGCGTCACCGAGCTGCTCGGCACCTACAAGACCCTCAGCGAGCTGGGCTACAACATCATCTGGACCTTCGTCTGGATCGCCGTCGGCTATCTGATCATCACCCTCACCATCAGTGCGCTGTTCAACGTGCTGGAGAAGCGCTATGGAGTCGCCCGATGACCGATTCCACCGCCCTCTACGACATCCCGGGACCCCGGGCCCGCCGGCGGCACCGGCTCTACGGAATCATCGCCGCCACCGCCATCGCGGCGCTCATCGGCTGGGTTCTCCATCTGCTCTTCGACACCGGCCAGTTCACCGCCGAGAAGTGGAACCCCTTCACCTACAAGGGAATCCAGGAGCTGCTGCTGCGCGGCCTCGGCAACACCCTCAAGGCCTTCGCCCTCGCCGCCGTGTTCTCCGTCGTCCTCGGCTCCGTCCTCGCCTGCGGCCGGCTCTCGGACCACCGGCCGGTGCGCTGGGTGGCGACCGTGCTGGTGGAGTTCTTCCGCGCCATGCCCGTACTGGTGATGATCTTCTTCATCTTCGTGGCGCTGAAGGTGCAGCCCCTGCCCGCGCTGGTGGCCGGCCTCACCCTCTACAACGGCTCGGTCCTCGCCGAGGTCCTCCGGGCGGGCGTCAACTCCGTCGACCGGGGCCAGCGGGAGGCCGCGTACGCCCTGGGGATGCGCAAGACCCAGGTCATGACCCATGTCCTGGTGCCCCAGGCGGTCCGCGCCATGCTCCCCGCCATCATCAGCCAGCTGGTGGTGGCGCTGAAGGACACCTCGCTCGGCTATCTGATCACCTATGAGGAATTCCTCCACGCGGGGAAGCTCATCGCATCGAACCTCGACTACGATCTGCCCTTCATCCCCGTGGTGATGGTGATCTCGCCGATCTACATCGGGATGTGCATGCTGCTCTCCTGGTTCGCCAACTGGATCGCCAGACGCCAGCGCCGCAACCCCAAGACCGAGGCCGCGGAGATCGCACCGGCCGAACCAGGGACGCTGCTGCCCCAGGGCCCCACCGCGACCAGGAGGACGTAGGAGCCGGGCAGCAGTTCATGGGGCACAGCCCGGTGTCCCCCCGGCGGGGATACGGCGGCAGCCGGTGATCACTTCTGGCGCGGCGGGACCGACAGACACGAGCGGTCGGCCGCGGGCCAGCGGAAGGTCAGCTGCGCGCCGGCCGGATTGTGCCCGATGCAGAGCGGGTCGACAGTGTCCACGACCACGGCCGGACGGTGGCCGGCCGGGACCTCGGAGACGGTGGAGAACAGCTCCGGGCCGACGGCGAACGGTGTGCCGGACTCCGGCCGTGGACGGTGTGCGGGGCACTGCTGACCAGCTTGCCGAGGCCGAGCGGGCCCACGTCGTGGAGATGGGCGACGCGGGTGCCGCTCTCCTTGGTGCCCGGTCCCCGGCCCCGGGACGAGGCGGCCGGAGGGCTGTCAGGACGGGCCGCCGGCCCGGTGCGAGGGAGGCGCCGCGTCCAGCGGGGTGCGGGCCGCCCGGGTGACATCGGCGACCAGCTCCACCACATCGGGGCCGTACGCCTGCGAATTGACCACCTTGAGCAGCAGACAGAAGGAGTCCGAGCGGTACTTCCGCGCCAGCTTCTCGTGGTTCCGGGCCAGATAGCGGGTCGCGGCCTGGTTGGTGATGGCGCGCTGCCCGCAGAAGAGAAAGACCGGGCGTGCCTCCGGCCCGGTCTGCAGCCGTGCCAGGAACACATACTCCGCGACGCCGCCCTCGATGCGGTAGCGCTCCTGGCCTATCCGGAACGCCCCCTGGTCCGGCCCCGGCTCCGGATCGGTGTTCACCCGCACCCCCGGCAGCAGACTGTGCAGATGAGCCGCCATCCGCCGATTGGAGAACGGCCCCCCGACACAGAACTCCGTACGCTCCCCGAAGCCCTGGCGCGCCAGATCGTGCCAGACGATGGCCGCGTGCCCGCCGCAGTCCTTGATCAGCGCGGACAGCTCCAGCAGCGCGAACACATCGAACCGGTGCACCGAGCCGTCCCGGCCCGCCTCGCGGTTGACGACCAGCAGTGACTCCGCGCCCTCCGGGAGGCCGAAGAAGGCCTGTTTGCGGCGGAGCCCGCGGCGCCAGAGATAAGTGCGGGCCGTCCAGCCCAGCGTGGCGCTGATGCCCGCGGCGACCACACCCAGCACGATATTGCGCACATCGTCGTTCATGGGCGCGCATGTTATCGGTGTCGTCACACCGGTGTTCGGAGCAGTCCCTGACGCGGTCCGCCCACGGGCGTTACAGTGCGCGGACATCCGCTGACCCGGAGGTATGGATGAGTCACCCCGCCCTGCGGAAGCCGGCCGTCCTGGCCGTCGCCGTGGCCCTGCTCTCCTCGCTCGGCGCGACAGCGCCCTCAACCGCGTCCGCTTCCCCTGCCACGGGAGGGCCGCCGCCGAAGTCCCCGGTCGCCGTCGGTCACGGCGGAGCCGTCTCCAGCGTCGACGCCGACGCCTCCGCCGCCGGGATCGAGGTGCTGCGCGACGGCGGGAACGCCGTGGACGCGGCCGTGGCGACCGCCGCCGCGCTCGGGGTCACCGAGCCGTACTCCGCGGGCATCGGCGGCGGCGGCTACCTCGTCCACTACGACGCCGCCAGCCGCAAGGTCCACACCATCGACGGCCGCGAGACCGCGCCGCGCTCCGCCGACTCCTCCCTCTTCCTGGAGAACGGCAAGCCGATCCCCTTCGCGGAGGGCCAGACCAGCGGCCTCTCCGTGGGCACCCCCGCCGCCGCCGCCACCTGGGACGCGGCTCTGGACGCCTGGGGCAGCCGGTCGCTGGGCCGGCTGCTGAGGCCCGCCGAGCGGCTGGCGAAGGACGGATTCACCGTCGATGCCACCTTCCGCTCCCAGACCGAGGCCAACCGGGCCCGGTTCGCCGACTTCCCCGCCACCGCCGAACTCTTCCTGCCCGGCGGCGAGCTGCCCGTCGTCGGCTCCGTCTTCAAGAACCCCGACCTCGCCCGGACCTACCGCGCGATCGCCCGCGAGGGCACCCGGGTCATGTACCGGGGCGACATCGCCCGTGACATCGTCCGCACCGTCCGCACCCCGCCCGTCGCCCAGGGCGCCACCCGCAAGGTGCGGCCCGGCGATCTCACCGCCCGGGACCTGCGGTCGTACGAGACGATCCGCCGCGCGCCCGCCAAGGTCTCCTACCGGGGCCTGGACGTCTACGGCATGGCCCCCTCCTCGTCGGGTGCCACCACCGTCGGCGAGGCGCTCAACATCCTGGAGCGCACCGATCTCTCCCGGGCCGGCGAGGCCGGGTATCTGCACCGCTTCATCGAGGCGAGCCGGATCGCCTTCGCCGACCGGGGCCGCTGGGTCGGCGACCCGGCCTTCGAGTCCGTCCCCACGAAGGAACTGCTCTCGCAGCGGTTCGCCGACGCGCGCGGCTGCCTCATCAAGGACGACGCGGTCCTCACCAGTCCGCTCGCCCCGGGCGACCCCCGCTCCCCGGTGGCCTGCGGCAGTACGGGACCGGCCGTGACCACTCCGCGCGAGGTCGAGAGCACCACTCATCTCACCGTCGCCGACAAGTGGGGCAATGTCGTCGCCTACACCCTGACGATCGAGTCGACCGGCGGCAGCGGCATCACCGTCCCGGGCCGGGGGTTCCTGCTCAACAACGAGCTGACGGACTTCTCGTTCGCCCCGGCCGACCCGGCGGTCCACGACCCCAACCTGCCGGGCCCGGGCAAACGCCCGCGCTCGTCCATGGCGCCGACGATCGTCCTCGACGACGGCCGTCCCGTGCTCGCGGTGGGCTCCCCGGGCGGTGCCACGATCATCACCACCGTCCTCCAGTCCCTGACCGGGCGGCTGGACCGGGGGCTGCCCCTGGTGGACGCGATCGCCGCGCCCCGCGCCAGCCAGCGCAACCAGACGACGACGGAGCTGGAGCCGGGGCTGTGGAACAGTCCCGTCCGGGCCGAGCTGGAGCGGATCGGCCACGCCTTCCGGCAGAACCCGGAGATCGGCGCGGCCACCGGCATCGAGCGGCTGAGCGACGGGCGGTGGCTCGCGGCGGCGGAGAAGGTCCGCCGGGGCGGGGGTTCGGCGATGGTGGTCCACCCCAGCCGCTGACCCCGGGGCCGGGGTTACTCCGTCCAGCCCTGAGCGGGCGGCGGCCCGTCCGGGACCAACTCCCGGACGGGCCGCCGCGCTTGGGGCGGGCGGCGCGGCGGCGGACGGACGCGGGGTGATCGGCCGGCCCCGGGAGCGGGTAGGGACGCATTTCCGTACAGAAAGGCGATTCCCATGCGCTCTCGCACTCTTGCGCTCTCCACCGCCCTCGGTATCGCCCTGCTCCCGGCCGCGGTGCCGTCCGCCGCCGCGAGCGGAGTGCAGCGGGTCCTGGTGCCGGGGTCGTACGGCGGCGCGGAAGCCACGGCCGCCGGGGCGGCCGAACTGCTCGCCCGGGTGAGGACGTGCGAGCGGATCTCCAACGGCCTCTACCGCACGGACGCCGGCACCCCGGCGACCGTCCCCGTCTGCGGTCTCCGCGGCGCGGTCTTCTGGAAGGCCGACATGGACATCGACTGCGACGGCCAGTCCACCCCCCGCTGCAACGCCGCCACCGACCCGTACTTCCTCCCGCAGACCACCTTCCGCCAGTCCGACGGCCGGCCCCTGAACGCGGAGGAACTGCCGTTCGTCGTCGTGCCCGGAGCGGGAGCCCTCTGGAGGCACTCCGCGTCCGGCATCACCGGCGGGTCCGTGGTCGCGGTCATCCACGGCGACCGGGTGCGGTACGGAGTCGTCGGCGACACCGGGCCCGTGACGACCATCGGCGAGGCGTCCTGGGCCATGGCCGAGTCGCTCGGCATCGACCCGGACCCCGGGACGGGCGGGGTCCGCTCCGGGGTCACGTACATCCTCTTCAAGGACTCCCGGGTGCGGCCGATCGAGAGCCACGACGCGGCGGTCGGCCTCGGGAAGTCGCTGGCGAGGAAGTTCCTGCGGGAGAACTAGGGGGTTTCTCTCGGATCGGGCCGGATCGGGCCGGATCGGTGAGCGGGGTCCGGTGCCGTGGATCGCGGGGCGGGGGAGGGAGCCCACGCGGAGCGCCGGCGACCGGCGACAGCGCGGCGGGGCGCGGTGCCGGGGCTCGCGAGCCCGGCGCGATCCGCAAGAGACGACCCGAGGCCGGTGCGGGGCGCGGTGGGTCACGGCGCGGTCAGGACGCGGGGGCCGCTGTCCGTGATCGCCACCGTGTGCTCGGCGTGGGAGGCGCGGCTGCCGTCGAGCGTCCGCATGGTCCAGCCGTCCCGCGCGGTGTAGTGGCCGTCCCCGCCGCCGCCGATCACCATCGGCTCGATCGCCAGCACCATGCCGTGCCGCAGGGGCATGCCCCGCCCGGCGCGGCCCTCGTTGGGCACGCCCGGGTCCTCGTGCATCTTCCGGCCGATGCCGTGGCCCCCGAAGCCGTCCGGTATGCCGAGGCCCGCCGCGCGGCACACCCGGCCGATCGCGTGGGCGATGTCGCCGATGCGATGGCCCACCACCGCCGCCGCGATCCCGGCGGCGAGTGCCTCCTCGGCGGTCTCGATCAGCCGGGTGTCGGCCGGGCGGGCCCGGCCGACGGTGAAGCTGACGGCGGCGTCGCCCGCCCAGCCGCCGAGGACGGCGCCGCAGTCGATGCTGACCAGGTCGCCGTCGCGCAGCCGGTAGCCGTCGGGGATGCCGTGCACGATCGCGTCGTTGACCGAGACGCAGAGCACCGCGGGGAAGGGGACCGGCGCCCACTCCGGGTGATAGCCGAGGAAGGGGGAGGCCGCGCCGGCCTCCGTCAGCACCGCGCGGGCCGCCCGGTCCAGATCCAGCAGGCCGACGCCGACGCCGGCCGCCGCGCGCGCCGCCGCGAGCGCCCGGGCCACCACCCGGCCCGCCTCGCGCATCGCCTCGATCGATGAGTCTGTTTTGATCTCTACCATGCCAATTATTATACCGGTATTAGAATGGTGCCATGGTACGCACCCCTCTCACCCCCGAAGAGCGCGAACGCGGCGAACGGCTCGGCCGGCTGCTGCGCGCGGCGCGCGGCGACCGCAGCATGGTGGAGATCGCCGCGGCGGCCGGGCTCTCCGCCGAGACCCTGCGCAAGATCGAGACGGGCCGCGCCCCGACCCCCGCGTTCTTCACCGTCGCGGCGCTCGCCGGCGCACTGGAGCTGTCCATGGACGATCTGATGACGCGGTGCGCTCCGGCGCCCGCGAACTGAGGCCTCCGGGTCCCCGGGCGCCCCCCGGTCCGGTGGGGCGAGTGGGCGTTTTCGTGTACCGGGCGGGGCGAACGGCGTAGTCTCGCGGCGTGACAGTCGAGGACTTCGCCACGGCCAAGTACATCAGCCTGACCACCTTCCGGAAGAACGGCACGGGGGTCGCCACCCCCGTCTGGTTCGCCCCGGACGGCGGAAAGCTCTACATCTGGACCAATACCGAGTCCTGGAAGGTCAAACGGCTGCGGAACGACAGCCGGGTGATCGTGACCGTCTGCGATGTGCGGGGCAGGATCGCCCCGGGCGCGGCGAGTGCCGAGGGGACGGCGGAGCTGCTCGACGACACCTCCGCGGTCCGCCGGCTGATGGCGCGCAAGTACCGCTGGCAGTTCCGGCTGGTGGATCTGCCCAGCGCGGTGCTGCGGCGGGGGAAGCGGCCCCACACCGCGATCGCGGTGACGCTCGCCGGCCCCGGTTCCGGCTCCGAGTCCGGCGAGTAGTCGGCACCCAGGCTTTCCCAGGCTTCTCCGGACAGGAGCGGTGGCGATGGCGGTGCAGCACATCCCTCACATACCTTCGGAACAAGAGGCGTTCGCCCGGTATCTGCGCGGGCTCGCGGCGCTGCTCGACCGGGAGAGCGGCTGGTACGCCGTCTTCCGGCAGCGCGACCCCGAGGGGATGCGGGAGTGCCTGGAGGGCGTCGAGGTCCCGCCGTGGGATGTCGTCGCCTCCCTCCTCCAGGATCTCGGCGCCGCGCGCGGGGCCGAGTTCGCGGCGCGTGAGGAGGCGCGGGCGCGGCAGCTGTACGTGGCGTCCGCGGGCGCCCACGACCGCAGGCCGGGCGGGCGCGAGGCGCTCGTGGACCGCGTCGAACTGATGCGCCGCGAGCTGATCAAGGCCCGGGTGCGGGCGGAGGAGCTGGCGCGGCGGCTCTCCCAGGAGCCGCCCGGGGCCGGGGAGGCGGGCCGGCTGGCCCATGAGCTGAAGTGGACCCGGGACGACCAGTCCCGCGCCACGGCGAGACTCGCGGAACTCCGCACCCGCCTGGCGTCCCTCCCCGCCCCGGCGGGCGGGGAGCCCGGGAGCCGCGCCCCCTCCGCCGGCCACCGGAGACCCTCCGCCCCGCCCCACGGCCTCGCCACCCGCCCGGCACCCCCTCCGGGGAGATCCGGGGACGACGCCACCGCCACGGGGCCCGGTGCCGCGCACCCGCCGGCCGGTGGCCCTCTCCCGGACACGGGCCGGGGGCGTCCGCCGGCGGGTGCTCCTTCCGGGCCCCCGTCCCCGCCGGAGGGACCCGGTTCCCCGGCCCGCCCGGTCCCCGGGGACGGAGCCGGTGCCACGGGGGCGGGCGCCCCGCGTCCGTCCGCTGCCGTCGCTGCCGCGTCGCCGTTCCCGTCGCCGTCCCCGCCCGCCGGGCCGGGCTTTCCGGCCCGCCCGCTGTTCCGGGACGAACCCGAGGCCACGGGCGCCCGTACCGTGCGGCCACCCGCCGGGGGCGCGTCCCCCGGCCCCCGTGACCCCTCCTCAGGGGACGAGGAGCGGATACCCGGGCCGCCCCCCGGCGAGCGGACCCACCCGGGCTCCCCGGAGCCGGGGCGCAAGGGGCGGCGGAAGCTGCTGCGGGGGGCGCGGTTCGCCGGAGGGGCGCAGGAGGAGGACGAGCGGGACGCGCCCACCGCCGTACCCCCGCCGCCCGGCCCCGGCCCCGCCTCCGCCGACACCCCCCGAGGCGCCCGCTACGGCGCCCCCGCCGCACCCCCGCCCCGGCAGCCGCCCTCCGGCGACCACCCCGCCGACACCGCCCGGGAGATCGTCCGCACCCTCGCCCGGCTGCGGACCGCCGGGCGCGGCGGAGAGGCGTACACCGTGCTCTGCGAGGCGGCCGTGCTCCCCGCCGGCTGGCTCCCCGTCCTCGCGGCGGAACTCGACCGCGCCGGGCTCGGCGCCGACTGGACCACCCTCCTCTGGGAGGCCGCCTCCCAGCCCCTGCCCCGCGTCACCGCCATCGCCGGCGCGCTCACCGCCGACGGCCGCGAGGAGGACGGCGAGCGCCTCCTCCGCCAGGGCGTCACCCGCCCCGCCGGGGAGATCGCCGAGGCGGCGCTCACCCTCTCCGGCGAGGGCCGCGCCCCCGAGACCCGCGCCCTGCTCGCCGCCTGCGTCCAGGTCCACTCCGCCGCCGAGGCCGCCGGGATCGCGGGCCACGACCCCCAGCGCCTCGTCCCCCCGCTGCTGGACGCCGCCCGCGCCCACTCCCGCTCCCACGAGACCCGGATCGTCCACGCCCTGCGGGTGGCGGGCCACCTCACCACCTGAACCCGGGCGCCCCGGTGCCCCCTGCTCCCCCGCCCGGGTGAAACAAGATCGACTCTGCGGGTTCACGGCGATGGTCTTGCCCCCGTGTGTGACGGGGCTTACGTTCTCCCTCTACGTACCGCGTCTACGTGCGTAGAGGCTCGCTGACGCCCGGCCGAAGGAGCAGCACATGGCCCATGTCGTACGCGCCGCACTCGTCCAGGCGACGTGGACCGGCGACACCGAATCCATGATCGCGAAACATGAGGAGCACGCCCGCGCCGCCGCCGCGCGGGGCGCCCGGGTCATCGGATTCCAAGAGGTCTTCAACGCCCCCTACTTCTGCCAGGTCCAGGACCCCGAGCACTACCGCTGGGCCGAACCCGTGCCCGACGGCCCCACCGTCCAGCGGATGAGCGCGCTCGCCCGGGAGACCGGGATGGTGATCGTCGCCCCGGTCTTCGAGATCGACGGCGCCGGTTTCTACTACAACACCGCCGCCGTGATCGACGCCGACGGCACCGTCCTCGGCAAGTACCGCAAGCACCACATCCCGCAGGTCGAGGGCTTCTGGGAGAAGTTCTACTTCCGCCCCGGAAACGCCGGCTGGCCGGTCTTCGACACCGCCGCCGGCCGCATCGGCGTCTACATCTGCTACGACCGCCACTTCCCCGAGGGATGGCGCCAACTCGGCCTCCAAGGAGCCCAGCTCGTCTACAACCCCTCCGCCACCTCGCGCGGCCTCTCCGCCCACCTCTGGCAGCTGGAGCAGCCCGCCGCCGCCGTCGCCAACGAGTACTTCATCGCCGCGATCAACCGGGTCGGCCGGGAGGAGTACGGCGACAACGACTTCTACGGCACCAGCTACTTCGTGGACCCCCGGGGCCGCTTCGTCGACGGCACCGCGAGCGACCGGGACGAGGAACTCCTCGTCCGCGACCTCGACTTCGGACTCATCGACTCCGTGCGGCAGCAGTGGGCGTTCTACCGGGACCGGCGCCCCGACGCCTACGAGGGGCTGGTGCGGCCATGACCCTCCACGACCGCCACCGGGCCGTCATCCCCGACTGGGTCGCCCTCTACTACCGCGATCCGCTCGAACTCACCCACGGCGAGGGGCGCCATGTGTGGGACGCGGAGGGCAACCGCTATCTCGACTTCTTCGGCGGCATCCTCACCACCATGACCGCCCACGCCCTCCCCGAGGTCACCAAGGCCGTCGCCGAACAGGCCGGGCGGATCATCCACTCGTCCACGCTCTACCTCAACCGCCCGATGGTGGAGCTGGCCGAACGGATCGCGGCCCTCTCCGGCATCCCCGACGCCCGCGTCTTCTTCACCACATCGGGCACCGAGGCCAATGACACCGCCCTGCTGCTCGCCACCGCCCACCGCCGCTCGGGCCAGGTGCTGGCGATGCGCAACAGCTACCACGGCCGCTCCTTCTCCGCCGTCTCCGTCACCGGCAACCGGGCCTGGTCGCCCACCGGTCTCTCCCCGCTCCAGACGCTCTACGTCCACGGCGGGGTCCGCACCCGGGGTCCCTACGCCCTCCTGAGCGACACCGAGTTCACCGCCGCCTGCGTCGCCGACCTGGAGGACCTGCTCGGCCACACCCACGACGTCGCCGCGCTGATCGCCGAACCCGTCCAGGGCGTCGGCGGCTTCACCTCGCCGCCGGACGGCCTGTACGCGGAGTTCCGCCGGGTCCTGGACCGCCACGGCATCCTGTGGATCAGCGACGAGGTGCAGACGGGCTGGGGCCGCACCGGCGACCACTTCTGGGGCTGGCAGGCCCACGCCGGGAACGGCCCGCCGGACATCCTCACCTTCGCCAAGGGCATCGGCAACGGCATGTCCGTCGGCGGGGTCGTCGCCCGCGCCGAGATCATGAACAGCGTCGACGCCAACTCCATCTCCACCTTCGGCGGTTCCCCCGTCACCATGGCCGCGGGCCTCGCCAACCTCACCTATCTGCTGGAACACGACCTCCAGAGCAACGCCCGCCGGGTCGGCGGACTGCTGCTGGAGCGGCTGCGCGCCATCGGCGCCGCCGTGCCCGCCGTACGGGAGGTGCGCGGCCGGGGGCTGATGGCCGGCATCGAACTGGTCCGTCCCGGCACCGACGAGGCCGACCCCGGCGCGGCCGCGGCCGTCCTGGAGGCCGCCCGCGCGGGCGGCCTGCTCATCGGCAAGGGCGGCGGCCACAACACCAGCGTTCTGCGCGTCGCCCCGCCGCTGACCCTGACGGTCGCCGAGGCGGAGGCCGGCGCCTCGATCCTGGAAGAGGCCCTGCGCCATGCGTAGGGCGCACGCATCCGAGGGAGCGCACCAGCCATGAGCAGCACCCGCACCCTGATCCGCGGCGGACTGGTCATCACCGCCGCGGACGAACTCCACGCCGACGTACTGATCGAGAACGGCCGGATCGCCGCGCTCGCCGCACACGGCTCCGGGGCCGCCGCCTCCTGGACCGCCGAGCGCACCCTCGACGCCTCCGGGCGCTATGTCATCCCCGGCGGTGTCGACGCCCACACCCACATGGAGATGCCGTTCGGCGGAACCCGGTCCGCCGACACCTTCGAGACCGGCACCAGGGCCGCCGCCTGGGGCGGCACCACCACCATCGTCGACTTCGCGGTGCAGAGCGTGGGGCACACCCTGCGCGAGGGGCTCGACACCTGGTACGCCAAGGCCGACGGCAACTGCGCCGTCGACTACGGCTTCCACATGATCCTCGCCGATGTCACCGAGCACTCGCTGGCGGAGATGGACCGGCTGGTGGCCGAGGGAGTCACCTCCTTCAAGCTCTTCATGGCCTACCCCGGCGTCTTCTACAGCGACGACGGGCAGATCCTGCGCGCCATGCAGCGCTCCGCGGGCAACGGCGGCCTGATCATGATGCACGCCGAGAACGGCATCGCCATCGACGTCCTGGTGGAGCAGGCGCTCGCCGCGGGCCACACCGACCCCCGCTACCACGGCGAGGTGCGCCGGGTGCTGCTGGAGGCCGAGGCCACCCACCGCGCCATCCAGCTCGCCCGGGTCGCCGGCGCCCCGCTCTATGTCGTCCATGTCTCCGCCGAGGAGGCCCTCGCCGAACTCGCCGCCGCCCGGGACCAGGGGCTGCCCGTCTTCGGCGAGACCTGTCCGCAGTATCTGTTCCTCTCCACCGACAACCTCGCCGAGCGGGACTTCGAGGGCGCCAAGTACGTGTGCAGCACCCCGCTCCGGCCGAGGAAGCACCAGACGGCGCTCTGGCGCGGGCTGCGGACCAATGACCTCCAGGTGGTCTCCACCGACCACTGCCCGTTCTGCTTCAGCGGCCAGAAGGAGCTGGGGCGCGGGGACTTCTCGAAGATCCCCAACGGGCTGCCGGGGGTCGAGCACCGGATGGACCTCCTCCACCAGGCCGTGCTCGACGGCCATCTGACCCGCCGCCGCTGGATCGAGACCGCCTGCGCGACCCCGGCCCGGATGTTCGGCCTCTACCCGAAGAAGGGCACCATCGCGCCGGGCGCCGACGCCGACGTGGTGATCTACGACCCGAACGCCGCGCAGACCCTCTCGGCCGCGACCCACCACATGAACGTCGACTACAGCGCCTACGAGGGAAGACGGATCACCGGCCGGGTGGAGACCGTGCTCTCGCGCGGCGAGACCGTCATCGACCGGGGGACCTGGACCGGCCGGGCGGGACACGGCCAGTACATCCCGCGCGGGACCTGCCAGTACCTCGGCTGACCAGCGAGAGGACCACATGACGCTCATGGACTTCGGACTCGTTCTCCAGACCGACCCGCCCGCGTCCGCCGTCGTCGATCTGATGCGGCGCGCCGAGCGCGCCGGCTTCCGCTACGGCTGGACCTTCGACTCGGCGGTGCTCTGGCAGGAGCCCTTCGTCATCCACAGCCGGATTCTGGAGCACACCGAGCACCTCGTCGTCGGGCCGATGGTGACCAATCCGTCCACCCGTACCTGGGAGGTCACCGCCTCCACCTTCGCCACCCTCAACGACATGTACGGCAACCGCACCGTCTGCGGCATCGGGCGCGGCGACTCCGCGGTGCGGGTCGCCGGGCGGCGGCCGAACACCCTCGCCCGGCTCTCCGACGCGATGCGGGTCATCCGCGATCTCGCCGAGGGGCGCGAGACCCTCCTCGACGGGAAGCCGCTGCGGCTGCCGTGGGTGCGCGACGGACGGCTCCCGGTGTGGATGGCGGCGTACGGGCCCAGGGCGCTGGCCCTCGCGGGCCGGGAGGCCGACGGGCTGATCCTCCAGCTCGCCGATCCGTATCTCACCGAGTCGATGATCACGGCCGTGCGCACCGCCGCGTCCGACGCGGGCCGCGACCCGGCCGCCCTCACCATCTGTGTCGCCGCGCCCGCCTATGTCGGCGACGACCTCGCCCACGCGCGCGACCAGTGCCGCTGGTTCGGCGGGATGGTCGGCAACCACGTCGCCGATCTGGTCGCCCGGTACGGCGAGCACTCCGGCGCGGTGCCCGAGGCCCTCACCTCGTACATCAGCGCCCGTGAGGGATACGACTACAGCCACCACGGCCGCGCCGGGAACCCGTCCGCCGATTTCGTCCCCGACGAGATCGTCGACCGCTTCTGTCTGCTGGGCCCGGCCGGGGCGCACATCGAGAGGCTCCGGCACCTGCGCGGCCTCGGGGTCGACCAGTTCGCCCTGTACGACATGCACGACGCCCGGGAAGCGACCATCGACGCGTACGGCTCCGACATCATTCCGGCGTTCCGCTGACACCGGCCGGCGGCACGGGTGCGCGGCCCGCCGCCGGACCCGTGACCGGGCGGCGGGGCGCGGGTGCCGTACCGGCCATCGCGGGGCGGGGATCGGACAGGGGCCTGCGCCGGGCCGCCCCGCCCCCGTATCCTCATCCGTAGCCAGCGGCACACCCCCCACACCCAGTTGCGTGCTGGCGCGCGGGCACCCCCATGGTCACTCCGCCCGAGCAGCCGGGTGACTCGCCACTCGCCGCCTCCAGGAGGCTCACGGTGAACATTCCCATCAGAAGCTCGGCGATCATCGGCACCCTCTGTCTCGTCGCGTCCCTCGCCCTGGCCAAGGCGTCCGCCGACGAGCCCGCCGCCGCGCGTCAGCCGGCGAAGGTCCAGCTCACCCAGGTGGCCACGGCCAAGAACCCCATCGCCGGTGCCGCCGGCCCAGGCGGCACCGTCTGGATAGCCGAACGCGCGGGCACCGTACGGGTCCTGGACGACCGAGGGCTCGGCGCGCCGGTCCTCGACATATCCCGGGAGACCACGACCGACGGCGAACGCGGGCTGCTGGGCATCGCGTTCGACCGGACGTTCAAGCACTTCTACATCTCGTTCACCGACCTCGAAGGCACCAGCACCATCGACGAGTTCGCCGTGAAGCGCGGCCGGATTCAGCCGGAGACCCGGCGCACCGTCCTCACCCAGACACAGCCGTACGCGAACCACAACGGCGGCGACCTCAGGTTCGGCCCCGACGGCTATCTCTACATCGCCTTCGGGGACGGCGGCGCGGGCGGCGATCCGCACGGCTACGGACAGAGGCTCGACACCCTGCTCGGCAAGATCGTGCGGATCGACCCGGCCGGCGCCAGGCCGTACGCGATCCCGCCGGGCAACCCGTACGCCGACGACCCGGCGGCGAGGGACGAGATCTGGTCCTACGGGCTGCGCAACCCGTGGCGGTTCTCCTTCGACGCGGGCACGGGCGATCTGCTGATCGGCGATGTCGGCCAGAACGACTGGGAGGAGATCGACTGGGCCCCCGCGGACAGCGAGGGCGGCGAGAACTACGGCTGGTCCCGGATGGAGGGCAACCACCCCTTCCGCGGCGGCACCGAGCCCGCCGACCATGTGCGGCCGGTCCACGAGTACGACCGCAACGGACTGGGGTGCGCGGTGACCGGCGGATACGTCTACCGGGGCAGCGAGATCCCCGCCCTCAGGGGGCAGTATCTGTTCAGCGACTACTGCGACGGAACCGTCCGCGCGCTGCGGATGCGGAACGGCGTGGTGACCGGCCAGAGCGACCTCGGAGTCAACGGCGGCGAGGTCATCTCGTTCGTCCAGGACGGCGACCGCGAGCTGTATGTGCTCGCCATCGGCGGCGCCATCTCCCGTATCGATCCCGCGTAGCACCGCTCACCACCGGGAGATCCCGGCCGGACGGACACCGTCCGGCCGGGATCGTCCAGGGCCCGCGCGCGGCGCCCACAGCCGCCGCACCCCCGGCTCCCGCCGGGGCCGGCGGCGAACGGGCCTACGGGACCCGCGCGGTCCACTCCGGCGTACCGAACTTGCTCCGCACCAGCTCCCGCGCCCGGCTCAGCTCCTCGTCGGAGATCCGCCCCTCCGTGAGCCCGTACCGGGCCCGGAAGGAGTCGATCATCCGCTCGATGACCGCCTCGCGCGGCAGCCCGGTCTGCCGCCGCAGCGGGTCCACCCGCTTCTTCGCACTCCGGGTGCCCTTGTCGGAGAGCTTCTCCCGGCCGATCCGGAGCACCTCCAGCATCTTGTCGGCGTCGATGTCGTACGCCATCGTCACGTGATGCAGCACGGCACCCCGGCCGCTGCCCACCACCCGCTTCTGCGCCGCGCCCGCGATCTTCCCGGCGTCCGTGGCGATGTCGTTCAGCGGCTGGTACCAGGCCTTGACGCCCATGTCGCCGAGAGCGCCGAGCACCCAGTCGTCCAGATAGGCGTAGCTGTCGGCGAACGAGAGCCCCGAGACCAGCGCGTCCGGCACGGAGAGCGAGTACGTGATGGTGTTGCCGGGCTCGATGAACATCGCCCCGCCGCCGCTGATCCGGCGGACCACACTGATCCCGTGCCGCTCGGCGGCCTCCGGGTCCACCTCGTTGCCCAGCGACTGGAAGCTGCCGATGACCACGGCGGGCGCGCCCCACTCCCACACCCGCAGGGTCGGCGGGCGCAGCCCCGCGGCGACCTCGGCGGTGATGACCTCGTCCAGCGCCATGTGGAGTTCGGGCGGCTGCGGGGGCTCGTGGACCAGCTGCCAGTCGTAGTCCGTCCAGTCCGTGGCGTGCGCCAGCGCCCGCCGCACGGCCACCCCGACGCCCTCCGAGGTCAGCCCGAACATCTCGGTGCCGGGCGGCAGCGCCGCGTCGATACGGGCCGCGAGCCCGGCGGCGCCGGTGTCCGCCGGAGCGCCCTCCAGCGCGCCGTCGATCGCCTCGATCGCCTCGTCGGGCTCCAGGAAGAAGTCCCCGGCGACCCGCACATTCCGCAGCGCGCCGTCCTCCGTGTCGAGATCGACGACCACGAGCTTGCCGCCCGGGACCTTGTACTCGCCGTGCATCCTTCAGCCTCCGGATCGACCTGCCGCGCACCCGCGCCGGACAGCCAGATCGTACTCCCGGGCGGCGCCGCTCCCCGGGCGGCGGCCGGTGGGGGAGCGGGCGCGCGGTGACGGGGGGAGGAACGCGGGGTGACGTCCCGGCGGAGGACCCGGTACGGGAAAGACGCAGGTCCGTGCTTAGCTGGTCGTATGATCGATGACTTTCTCGCCGGGGACCTGTCCGCTGTCGAAGAGGCGGTCCGCAAGGCCGCCGCCGCCGAGATCATGCCGCGCTACCGGCAGCTCGCCGTGCACGAGATCGTGCAGAAGAGCGGGCCGCACGACCTGGTGACCGCCGCCGACCGGCTCGCCGAGGAGAACCTCACCGCCGCCCTCACCGCGCTGCTGCCCGGATCGGTCGTGGTCGGCGAGGAGGCCGTGCACGCGGACCCGGCGGTGTACGGGGCGCTGGGCGGCGAGGCGCCGGTGTGGATCGTGGACCCGGTCGACGGCACCCGCCAGTTCGTCCGGGGCGAGACCGGGTTCTGCACCCTGGTGGCGCTCGCGGTACGGGGTGAGGTGCTGGCCTCCTGGACCTTCGCGCCGGTGCTCGACCAGATGGCGACGGCCGTCCGGGGCGAGGGCGCCTGGCTCGACGGGCAGCGGCTGTGGTCGGGCCCGCCGGAGCCCGGGAAGGTGCTGGACGTGGCCATGTCCCACCCGGACTTCACCACCGACGACCAGAAGCGCGCCCTGCTCGGCCTCGGTGTCGAGGGCGTGCGCGCCCGGCCGTGCGGTTCGGCGGGTCTGGAGTACCTCGCGATAGCCCGGGGCGCCCTGGACGCGGTCGCCTTCTCCTGGGAGAGCGCCTGGGACCACGCGGCCGGACTGCTGCTGGTGACCGAGGCGGGCGGGGCCCATCTGACCCTCTCCGGAGAACCGTTCCGCATCGGCGACGGGAACGCGATGCCGTTCACCGCCGCCCGCACCCCCGCGACCGCCGAACGCGTCCGCTCCCTGCTGACCCCCGCCTAGGTCGTCTCTTTCGGATCAGGCCGGCCCGCGCGGCCCGGTCTCGCCCGGCCCCGGCCCGCGCCGCCCCGGCGGGGCCGGGCCCGCGACGGCGGTGGGCCGGAATATCCTGGGGGCGTCCGTCCGCCGTCTGACAGAGGAGTCCCTCAGTGACGCCGATGCTCGATGCCGTCGTCGTGGGCGCGGGTCCCAATGGGCTGACGGCCGCGGTCGAACTCGCCCGCCGGGGACTCTCCGTCCAGGTCTTCGAGGCCAAGGAGACCGTCGGCGGCGGCGCCCGGACCGAGGAGCTGACCCTCCCCGGCTTCCGGCACGACCCCTGCTCCGCCGTGCACCCGCTGGGCATCGGCTCCCCGGCGTTCCGCCGGATGCCGCTCGACCGGTACGGACTGCGGTGGCTCCAGCCCGAGCTGCCCATGGCGCACCCCTTCGACGACGGCACGGCCGCCGTGCTCTCCCGCTCGGTCGCCGAGACCGCCGCCTCCCTCGGCCCCCGCGACGCGGGCACCTACCGCCGGCTGCTCGCCCCCCACCTCGGCCACTGGGACACCCTGGTCCAGGACTTCATGTCGCTGCCCCTCACCGCGCTGCCCCGGGACCCGGTGGGCCTCGCCCGGTTCGGCGCCGTCGGGCTCCAGCCGTACAGCTGGCTGATGCGCCGCTTCCACGACGACCGGGCGCGCGCCATGATGGCCGGTCTCGTCGCCCATGTCATCGCCCCGCTCACCGGCGTCGCGACCAGCGGGGTCGGACTGCTCTTCGCGCTCGCCGCCCATGAGAACGGCTGGCCGGTGCCGCGCGGCGGCTCCCAGGCGATCCCGGACGCGCTCACCGCGTATCTGCGGGACCTCGGCGGCACGGTCCACACCGGTTACGAGGTCCGGCGGCTGGACGATCTGCCGCCCGCCCGCGCCTATCTCTTCGACACCTCGCCCACCGCCCTCGCCCGTATCGCCGGTCTGGGCCGCGCCTACGAGCACTACCGGTACGGCGCCGCCGCCTTCAAGATCGACTACGCGCTGGACGGCCCGGTCCCCTGGACGGCGGAGGCACCCCGCCGGGCCGGCACCGTCCAGATCGGCCCCTCCAGCGGGGAGATCGCCACCGCGCTCGGCCAGGCGACCGGCGGCACCGCCCCGGACACCCCCTTCCTGATCACCGCCCAGCCCAGCCTGGTCGACCCCTCGCGCGCGCCCGAGGGCAAGCACGTCTTCTGGGCCTACGGCCATGTCCCCAACGGGTGGGACGGCGATCTCACCGAGGCGGTCGAGCGGCAGATCGAGCGGTTCGCCCCCGGCTTCCGGGACCGGGTCCTCGCCCGGGCGACCGCCGGCCCCCCGCAGCTCGCCGCCCGCAACGCCAACTACGTCGGCGGCGACATCGCCTGCGGGGCGGCCTCCGGCCTCCAGCTGCTGCTGCGCCCCACGGTCTCGCTCTTCCCCCACCGCACCCGCCACCCCTCCGTCTTCCTCTGCTCGTCCGCCGCCTGGCCCGGCCCCGGAGTGCACGGGATGTCCGGGCACAACGCGGCCAAGGCCGTCTGGCGGGCGCTCGGGCGAGCCGGGACGAGGTGAGCGGCCGGGGGGCGGGCCGGTGGGGGACCCGCCCTACGACCAGGCCCCGGCCCGGGCCGCGCGCTCGGCGAACGTCTCGAACGCGATCGGGTCACGGCCCAGCAGTTCGCGCACCCCGTCGACGGGCCGGGAGATGAGCCCGGACCGCACGGCGGTGAAGAGCGCGTTCATCCCCTCCGCGACCTCGGGCGGCGCGCCCTGCTCCAGCAGCTCCGCCGTGTACTCCTCGGGGGTCAGCTCCTCGTAGACCATGGGCCGGCCCGAGGCCCGCGCCATGATGTCGACGGCCTCGCCGAAGGAGAGCCCGCGCGGCCCCGACAGCTCGTAGGCCCGCCCGTCGTGCTCGCCGCCCTCCGCCGTGAGCAGCAGCGCCGCCACCGCGGCCACGTCGTCGACATCCACGAACGGCTCGGGCGCGGCCCCGGTGGCGCCCGCGGGCAGCGCGAGCCGGCCGGCGCGCAGCGGCTCCCGCCAGATGTACTCGTCGAAGTTCTGGTTGAAGTTGTTGGGCCGGATCACCGTCCAGGCGGCCCCCGACTCCCGGACCGCGCGCTCTCCCTCCAGCATGTCCGCGCCGAAGTCCCCGGGCGCGTGCTCCAGGCCGCGGCCGGAGAGCGCCACGAAACGGGAGACACCGGCCGCCGCGGCCTGCTTCACCAGCGCGTCCACCGGGCTCGGGTCCTCCGGGGCCACCAGGAACAGGGCGGACGCCCCGTCCACCGCCGCCGCCCAGGTCTCCGGCCGCCCCCAGTCGAAGGTCACCTCTCCGGAACGGGACGCGGCCCGCACCTTCCGTCCCTCGGCGCGCAGCAGCCCCACCACACGCCGTCCGGTCTTGCCCGTCGCTCCCAGAACCAGAATCTCATCGGTAGTCATGTGCCCAGCCTGCCCCCGCGGGCGCCCATGGTCCATAAGGCCGGGTCCGCGGTCCATGTGTGTGCGTACGGTGGGTGGATGAATCCTTTCGACGACCTGCTGCGGGGCGTGCGCGCCCATGGCGCTCTGCTCAGCTGTTCCGTCTTCACCTCGCCGGAGGCGCTCCGGCTGGGGGAGGGGGCCTCCCTGACCCTGTGTGTGCCGCTGCGCGGTGATGTCTGGATCGAACAGGGCTCCGACCGGCGGCTGGTGCGCACGGGCGCGGTGGCGGTCCTGCGCGGGCCGGAGCGGATCACCGCGTCCGACGCGGCGGAACTCCCCTCGGAGACGGCGCTGATGGTCGGGGTGTACCGGCTGCACGGCGAGGTGGCGCACCGGCTGCTGCGGGTCCTGCCGCGCTATCTGCTGGTCTGTGAGGAGTACGACCGGACCTCGACGCGCGACTATCTGGAGGCCCAGCTCCACACCTCGGGCCCGATGCCCCAGGTCGTCCTGGACCGGCTGCTGGACTGGCTGCTGGTGTGCACGCTGCGGGAGTGGTTCGACCGGCCCGACACCGAGCCCCCGGCCTGGTTCCGCGCGCTCGGCGACGAGGTGGTGGGACCGGCGCTCCGGGCGATGCACGAGTCGCCCGCCACGGGCTGGACCCTGGCCGCGCTGGCGGCCGAGGCGGGGGTGTCCCGGACCACGTTCGCCAAGCGGTTCCCCGAGGTCGTGGGGGAGTCGCCGATGTCCTATCTGACGGGGTGGCGGATGGCGCTCGCCGCCGACCTGCTGGCGGAGACCCCGGCGACGGTCGCCTCGATCGCCCGCCGCGTGGGCTACGCCGACGCCTTCGGTTTCAGCGCCGCGTTCAAGCGGGCCAAGGGGGTCAGCCCCAGCGCCTTCCGCGCGAGCGCGGCCCCCGAGCCCGCCGCCGTGGGCTGAGACGGCCCGGCGGGGCCCCCGGCCCCGCCACCCGCCGGCACCCCGGACCCGCCGGCACCCCGGACCCGCCGGCATCCCGGACCCGGACCCCGACCCGCCCGCACCCCCGACCAGGACCCGCCCGCACCGGCACACACGCGCACCCGGCACGCACCCGGACCGACCCCGCCCCCGTGCGCCCCGGCCCCGCCGCCCCCGGGGGCCGGCCCCGCCCTCCCGGGCCCCCGTGCGCACCCCCTGGCGCCCCCGGATCGCTCTCAGACCAGCCGGCGTATCTCCCCGCGCACCCGGTAGAACCCGCCCGGCGACGGATGCAGGGCGTCCACCACATAGCGGGCGCCCGGCTGCCGGATGCCGCGCGGGAACTGCACGTTCCACGAGGGCTCGAAGCCCTCGCTCACCACATGGACCCGCATCCTGCCGCCCTGCTGGACGCACTCCACCACCACCCCGCCCGCCGGGGCGCTCACCACCGTCGTCACCTGGGCCACCGAGGCGGCCGGGGTGTAGGTGGGCAGCGCCGCGGCCGACTTGATGTCCCGGGCGACCGGGACCGTGCCCTGCTGGGCGGCGGCGATGGCCGCGTCGCTCGCGTCCACACAGACCAGCGAGCCGTCGGTGGTCACCATGTACAGCCGCTCGTCCAGATACTGCATGGACAGCGCGGAACCGCCGCCCGTGCTCAGCTTCCACAGCCGGGTGCCCGACGCGTCGAAGCAGTACACCGAGGAGGAGGAGTCACCGGCGAAGACATAGGAGCCGTCCGGCGAGGTCGCGCACGAGTAGACAGCGGTGTCGCAGCGGAAGGCCGCCTCCACCCTCCCCGTCCTCTTCGACAGCCGCTGCACCACATGGCGGCCGGTGCCCGCGTAGACCGCGTCGTCCTCCTGCCAGCCGAAGAGCACCGCCCCCTGTGTGGGGGTGTGCCACAGCTCCCCGCTGCCATCGGTCGCGTAGGCCGTCACACCCTTCTGGTGGCCGTGGTAGACCGCCCGCTCGTCCGCCCGCACCATCCAGGCGTGCCCGCCGGCGGACTTGCGCGCCCACTGGTACTCGTCCTCGTGGTCGATGACCGTCAGCCCGCCCTGGGCGTCCGAGACATGGAGCACACCCTCCCGGATGTCCAGCCAGAAGATGTCCACGTCGTCCGCGATGCCGTAGGCCGCGAAGGGGAGCTTCGACGACAGGTCGTACACCGTGCCGTCGTCGCAGCCCGCGTAGATCCAGAAGTCGTCGGCGACCAGGCACTTGACGCCGTCGGGGAGGGAGTAGCGCGCCAGCACCTCGCCGCTGTGACTGAGCGTGTAGACATCGCCCGACTGGTTTCCGACCCAGCAGCGGTCCTCGTCGATGTGGATGCCGAAGGCCGCGGCCCCCGTGCGGAAGCGCCAGAGCACCGGTGCCACCGACCGGGCCGTGGAGGGCGCCGAGGTCACCTGGCGGCGGGTCACCGGGCGGGCGGCCCGCTGGCCGCGCACCGCCGGGGCGTATCCCTTGCGGACCTTCTCACCGATCTTCTTCGCCGCCGCGGCCCGCGCCTTCTCCGCCGTGGGGAAGGAGGAGACCTGGGTCTGGCCGGCCGCGCCGATCCGTCCGTAACGCACCGAGACGACGGTGTCCTCGACAGTCACCTCGTAGAACTTGTGCGCTCCTTCGCCGTCCTGCGACAGCTCCAGATACGTCGTGGCACGTGACATGGCAGACCCCTCCCCGGGACGGAACCGGCGGTCCTTTTCCGCCGGTTCCCACTGCCGAGAACGTTAAGGGCGACCACTGACAGTGCCCCGGTCCGGGGCTGTCCGCTCAGCTCCAGGGGTTGGTCGGCTGGTCGTTGATGGCCGTCCAGAAGCGGGTGCCCAGCGGCACATCGCCGTTCGCGTAGTAGCTCCAGCCGCCGGAGTACTGGAGGTTCGGTCCGTACCGGCCGTCGTGGAACTCGGCCATCCGCCAGCCGGCGCCCAGGCTGTTCGCGCAGACCTGGTCCGCCAGGGCGCGGCTGGTCAGCCGGTTGCCCCGGACGGGGCTGGTGGCCGCCACGCTGCCGCGCGCCCAGCCCGCGTAGAAGTCGGGGGTGAGACCCGCGGGAACGGGGCTCCCGTCGATCCTGAGACAGAGCAGCGGGAGGGAGGCGGTCGTCGGGGTGTCGCCCACATAGGGGTTGCTCAGCGGGCCCCCGCCGACCCGGACCGTGCCGCCGGGACCGTCGCCGAGCAGGGTCCAGGTCATCGCCGAGGCGGCGGCCGGGGCGGGCGGGGCGGCGGCGGTGGCCGGGGCCACCGTGGTCGCCATGGCCGCCAGGACGGCGGCACCGAGAGCCAGACCTGATGTGATCCTGCGCAAGAGGTTCTCCTCACTCGCGTGACACATACGGGATGGTGCTCTGACGTTCATGGATTCTTCACGTTCTCCATGGAATCCCCATAGGAGAGAACCGGACAGCATGACCCCTCGAACACCCGCACCCTGATTCCGGGGCGGCCCTGGCAGCGCGAGGGCCATGTCGTTTTTCCGCCAGCATCGACTCCCGTGGTGCCGGATGATTGAGCTATGCACACCGAGACCGAGCGCTGTGTCCGCGCCGTTCAGTCGAAGGACGCCCGATTCGACGGCTGGTTCTTCACCGCCGTACTCACCACACGCATCTACTGCCGCCCCAGCTGTCCGGTCGTGCCTCCCAAACCCGAGAACATGACGTTCTACCCGAGCGCCGCCGCGTGTCAGCAGGCCGGATTCCGCGCGTGCAAGCGCTGCCGGCCCGACACCAGCCCCGGATCGCCCGAGTGGAACGCCCGCGCGGACGCCGTGGCCCGCGCCATGCGCCTGATCGGGGACGGTGTCGTGGACCGCGAGGGCGTCACGGGCCTCGCCGCCCGGCTCGGCTACTCCACCCGCCAGCTCGAACGCCAGCTCCGCGCCGAACTGGGCGCCGGCCCGCTCGCCCTCGCCCGCGCCCAGCGCGCCCAGACCGCCCGGCTCCTCATCGAGACCACCGGACTGCCGATGGCGGAGATCGCCTTCGCCGCCGGGTTCTCCTCCGTCCGCACCTTCAACGACACCGTCCGCGAGGTCTTCGCGCTCTCCCCCGGCGAACTGCGCGCCCGGGCCGCGCGCGGCACCCCCCGCACCGCCGAGGTGCCGCCCGCGCCCGGCGTCATCGCGCTCCGGCTGCCGTACCGCGAACCGCTCACCCCCGGCAATCTCTTCGGCCACCTCGCCGCCACCGGCGTCCCCGGCGTCGAGGAGTGGCGCGACGGCGCGTACCGGCGCACCCTGCGCCTCCCCTACGGGCACGGCGTCGCCGCCCTCACCCCCGCGCCGGGCCATATCGGCTGCCGGCTCGCCCTCACCGACCTCCGCGATCTGACCATCGCCATCACCCTCTGCCGCCGGCTGCTCGACCTGGACGCCGACCCCGTCGCCATCGACGGCCGGCTGCGCACCGACCCCGCTCTGGCGCCGCTGGTCGACGCGGCCCCCGGCCGCCGGGTGCCGCGCACCGTGGACGCGGCCGAGTTCGCGGTACGGGCGGTGCTCGGCCAGCAGGTCTCCACCGCCGCCGCCCGCACCCACGCCGCCCGGCTGGTCACCGCCCACGGCGAGCGGGTCGACGACCCCGGGGGCGGACTCACCCACCTCTTCCCCTCGTCCACGGCCCTGGCCGCGCTGGACCCCGGCACCCTCGCCCTGCCGCGCAGCCGCCGCACCACCCTGACCACCCTGGTCGCCGCGCTCGCCGACGGCTCGCTGCGGCTCGGCACCGACAGCGACTGGGACGAGGCCCGCGCCCGGCTCGGCGCCCTGCCCGGCTTCGGCCCCTGGACCGTCGAGGTGATCGCCATGCGCGCCCTCGGCGACCCCGACGCCTTCCTCCCCACCGACCTCGGCACGCGCCGCGCCGCGCGGAACCTCGGCCTCCCCGGGACCCCGGGCGCCCTCACCGCCCACGCGGCGGCCTGGCGGCCCTGGCGCGCCTACGCGGTCCAGTACCTCTGGGCCACCGACACCCACCCCATCAACAACCTCCCGGAATGAGGAAGCCCCCCATGACCAGGCAGCACACGGTCGTCGACAGCCCCTGCGGCGCGCTGACCCTCGTCGCGACCGACGGGGTCCTGAGCGGCCTGTACATGACCGACCAGCGCCACCGCCCCGGCGAGGAGACCTTCGGCGAGCGGGACGCCGGCCCCTTCGGAGAGACGATCCGGCAGCTCGACGCCTACTTCGCGCGCGAGCTGACCACCTTCGACGTGCCCCTGCGGCTCCAGGGCACGGAGTTCCAGCGCGGTGTGTGGGAGCGGCTGCTGGCCATCCCCTACGGCGAGACCCGCACCTACGGCGAACTCGCCGAGGAGCTGGGCCGGCCCACCGCCTCCCGCGCGGTGGGCCTCGCCAACGGCAGAAACCCCGTATCGATCATCGTCCCGTGTCACCGGGTCATCGGTTCGTCGGGAAGCCTCGTGGGGTACGGGGGAGGGCTGCCGCGCAAGCAGCGGCTGCTCGCCTTCGAAGCCGGGGCGTCGGGCGAACCGGCGGACGCGCTCTTCTGAGCCGCCCCCGGACCGTGCGGGCCGCGCCCGGGCATCCGGGTCACTTCACCGGCAGCCCCTCCACCAGCTCCACCGGGCCGGCCCCCGCCACCAGGGCGTCCACGGCGGAGAGCACCCGGTCCGCGACCGGCCCCGGGAGATGGGCGGCCAGCTCGTCCCGGGGCACCATCCGCCAGGCGAGCAGCTCCGACGCCTGGAGCCGGATCGAACCCAGCAGTCCCTCGTCCAGCACCCCGCCGTCGTACAGATAGGAGACCAGCGGGGGCCGCTCCGGCCCGCGCTCCCAGTCCACGGCCAGCAGCGCGCCCGGCGCCACGTCGAGACCGATCTCCTCCAGCGTCTCCCGGTGAGCCGCCTGTCTCGGCGTCTCCCCGAGATCCGACTCGACTGTCCCGCCGGGCAGCCCCCAGCCCTCCCGGTAATTCGGCTCCACCAGCAGGAAGCGGCCCTCGCGGTCCCGGAAGAGGGTGGCGGCGCCGGAGAGGACACGGGGGAGCGATGCGATGTACGCGGCGTAGTCCAAGGTCATTGCGGCAGCCTAGAGGCGGCCCACCGCCCGGCCAAGCACGTCGTGGGCGCGGGGAGTTGGCGGACGCCGCGCCCCGGGCCGGGACGCCCGGGGCGCCGTGGTCACCCGTCCGCCGTCACCACGCCCGCGATGAGGTTGGAACGGGTGTCGCCCGCGTCCACCTGGTCGAGGTACTGGGTGCACTCCGAGTCCACATAGAGACCCACCGGATAGATTCGGTTATTGATGACCGAACGCGCCCGGAAAGCCTCCTTGCACCCCGGCGTCGCGGTGAAATCAATGATGGTCGGCGTTCCCTGGAAATTGGCCCCCGGATAGAAGCAGACCCTGTTCGCCGGGCATGTCGTCGCGGGGGAGACCTCCGCCCGCGCGACACCGGTACCGAGAGTGGAGGCGACAACTGCCGAGACGGCGACGGCGGAGAGCGAGACCCTCCGCAGACCGCTGCGGAATGAAGACATTGACATCCCTCTTTTGATCGGCCGATCAGGAAGAACGTGAACCGCTCCATGGTCGGGCAGGGCGGAAAGGGTGTCCACCGCCACCACGGCGTGATAGCCGGGGCACGAGGACGTGAATGACGTGTCCTTTCCCGGCCCCGCGCCGGCGGCCCCGGGCCTAAGGTCCAGGGATGCGGATACGTGACGCGGACCCGGAGGAGGCCGCCGAGATCACCGGGCTCGTGCTCCGCTCCAAGTCCCACTGGGGCTACCCCGGCTCACTGCTCGCCGACTGGGCCCCGGAGCTGACGCTCACGCCGGAGCGGATCATTCCGCGCCGTGTCGTCGTCGCCGAGGACGACAGCGGGCTCCTCGGCACCGCCTGTCTCGACGGCACACCCCCCGAGGGCGCCATCGGACTCCTCTTCGTCGAGCCCACCGCCCTCCGGCGCGGGATCGGGCGGGCACTGTACGCACATGTGCTGGAGGCCGCCCGCGAGCGCGGGTTCGAGCGGGTGGGGATCGCGGCCGACCCGCACGCCGTGCCCTTCTACCGGGCCCTCGGTGCCCGCCCCGCCCCCCGGGAATCCGGCGCGGACCCCGTGGCGGAACCCGGCGGGCTGGTCCCGCTGGTGGCCGAACTCCGGCCCCGGGTGCCCTGGGCCCAGATCTGGACCGGCGGGCGGCGCGCGGTGCACCTCGGCAACGCGGCCGAGTTCCAGGCCCAGTTCGGGGGCGCCACGGAGCAGGCGCGGGAGGCGGCCTCGCACTACGCCTGCCTCGCCGTCTTCGCGAGTCCCCACCCCGCCGCCGTGGTGCTCCCGCGCGCCGTCCCGGACGGCTGGATCGCCCTGGTGGCGCGGCAGCTGCGCTGGGCCCAGGTGGAGGTCCACCGGGAGGGCGGCCCCGCGCTCGCCGCCCGGCTGCGCGCGCCCGGGCTGCCCCTGGTGCCCTGGGGCCACACCGCCGCCACGGGGGAACTCACCGGTCACCCCCTCCCGCCCGGCGCCCTGCGGTACGAGTCCAAGCGGGCGTCCCACTCCCTCTTCCGGCGGCTCGCCCCCGGGCACCCCGGGATCGCCGTCCCCGCCCGGTGGACCCCCGCCGGCCGCCGCGAGGCCGCCCGGCTGATCGCCGCCCGTGCCCGCGCCGGGCTCGCGACCGTGTGGAAGTCCGAGCACGGGGCGGGCGGCTCGGGCACCGGAATCCTCACCGGACGGGTCCGGGCCCGCTCGCTGCCCCGGGGGCCGCTGCTCCTGGAGGAGTACATCGCGGGCGACGGCACCCACCCCACGTACGACGGCATCGTCGACGCGCGGGGCGAGGTCCACGACGTCGGGGTCGCCGCCATGGAGATCGAGGGGACCGCCTACCGGGGCGCGACCGCCGGACCCGGGGCCGTGGCGCCGGAGCGGGCCGCGCACGCCCTGCGGTTCGGGCACGCGGTCGGGCGCGAGCTGGCCGCGAGCGGCTACCGGGGCTGGTACGACGTCGACTTCGTGACCGGCCCGGACGGGCGGCTCGCCCCGACCGAGACCAATCTCCGGCTCACCGGCCCCGCTGTCGCGTTCCTGGTCAAGCAGCGGCTCGACGAGACCCGGGGCGGCGACCACCTCGTCCGTGCGCTCGACCGGGTACCGCTCGGGGCGCGGCTGCCCGACGCCGAGCTGATGGCCCTGCTGCACCGGCTGACCGAGGCCTGCGCCGGGATCGACACGGTGCTGCTGCCGTCGATCCCGACCGCCGCCTACGAGCCCGACCCGTACATCGGTGTCGTACTCGCCGCGGCCACCCACCACCGGATCGACGCGGCCGATGCCCTCGTCCACACGGTCTGCCGGCGGCTCGGCCGGGTCTTCCGCTGACTCACCGGCCGCCAGGGGACCGCACGGCCGTCACCGCCGAGTCCCAGACGGCCCACACCGCCACCACCGCGGCCGCCGCCATCAGCGGCACATTGAAGGCGTACACCAGCGCGGCCTGCCGCTCCCAGTCCTGCTTCGCCGCCAGCCGGTAGAGATTGTCCTGCGGCCACCAGGCCACCAGCAGCCAGACGATCCCGAGGTACGCCGCCGTGGTCAGCCCCCGGGGCCGTCCCCGGCTCGGCATCAGCCGCCGGCCGCTCAGCAGGAACGACACACCGGCGGCGAAGGCCAGCGACTCCGCCGCGTACAGACCGCGGAAGAACCACGCCCACGGGTCCGGCACGATCGACAGATCGGTCGAACCGGGCCAGACGCTGTCCGTGAAGACATAGGACGCGATGGCGACCGGGAGGAAGACCACCATCGCCAGGACGATGCCGTTCTCCTCGGCGGAGAGGACCCCGGAGCCGCCCCACTTGCCGCCGCCTGTCCCCGATCCGATGGGCCGCGACAGCGGCCGGACCAGCGCGCCCCGGTCCACCTTGCGGGATCTGTTGCGGGGCAGGGCCGTGACCTGGACGACGGTTCCCGGGATGTCGGACGCCGGTACGGCCCCGGTGAGGTGGGCGCGCACGGAGTCCGGGCCCGGCGCGCTCGCGCCGGCCGGCAGCACATAGGCGATCAGCTCCCCGTGGTCCTCCGCGACCACGCTCTCCCGGACCCCGGGGTGGGAGGCGAGCGCCGACTCGATCCGGTAGGTGTCGACGGTCCGCCCGCGCACCCTCACCCGGTCCGCCGCCCGGCCCCGGAACTCGACGGGCCCCTCGCCCTCGCGCCGGCCCAGATCCCCGGTGAACACGGCATCGCCCCCCTCCGGGGGCGTCAGCCGGACCCGGCCGCCCTTCTGTATCCGGATCTCGCAGCCCGGGAACGGCAGCCCCAGATAGGCGTGGCGCTCGGGCGCCGCGACCGGCCCCGGGAGCTGGCCCGTCTCGAACCAGGTGCCGCACCCGGCGACCTCGGCCGGGCCGTACACGCTGATCAGCCGGGCTCCCGGGGCGAGCAGCCGCTCCAGGCCGACCTGCTCGTCCAGGCGCAGCCGCTCGCCGCCCACCGCGAGCAGCCGCAGCGCCGGCGGCCGGGGAGCGCGGGTCAGCAGACCGGAGGCCGTCCCGGGGTCGGTGTCGGCGACGGTGTACGGCTCGCGGGGGGAGAGCACCAGCGCGGCGCCCGAGCACAGGGTGCGTATCCACCCCGCCGTGAACGCGGTGGTGTCCGGGGCCGCCGTCAGCAGCACGCTGTCGTCCGGGGTGATCCGGAAGACCTCGGCCCAGCTGTCGCGGGCGGCGCACAGCCGCCGGTGGGAGGCGGCGAAGGCGTTCGGCGGGCCGGTGGTCCCGGCGCTGAGCAGCAGCGCGGCCCCGGCCTCCGGGCCGGCGGCCGGCGCCGCGGGCCCGGCGGACGGGGCCCCGGCGTCGGCGAGGTCGCCGTCCAGCAGGACCAGCGGCCGGCCCGCGCCGCCCTCGATCCGGCCGCTGTGGAAGCGGTGGGCGAGCACCGCCCGCGCACCGGCGAGGGCGGGCGGCTCGCTCCGCTCCGGCGCGAGGACGGAGTAGACCCCGCCGGCCTTCAGCACGGCGAGGATCGCGACCAGCACATCGGGCGCGCGTCTGGTGCGGATGGCGACCAGGGCGCCGGGCGGCAGCCCGACGGTGCCGGTCAGATGGCGGGCCAGCCGGTCGGCCCGCTCGTCCAGCTGTCCATAGCTCAGCCGGACGCGGTCGGTGATCACGGCGGTACGGTCCGGTGCGCTCCGTACCCGGTCCTCGAAGAGGTGGTGCAGCGTTCCCCCTGGCATGCCCCGGATGGTCCCAGAAGCCGCCGCACAAGACGAGGGCCCGGGCGCCATGCGCGCCCGGGCCCTCGTCGGAATCCGCTGGATCAGGGAAGCTGTGCCGCCCGTGCCTCGCGGCGGTTGCCGCGGAAGGTGTTCACCCGCCGTGCCGTGGCGAAGAGCGGAATCACCGCGCCCAGCACCACCTGGAGCGCGCAGCCGGTCTGGAGCAGCAGATGGCCGCCGGGCGCGTCGAACGCCCAGGCCGCCAGCAGCCCCATCGCGGAGACGATCCAGCCCAGCATCGCGACCGCGAGGACGCCCCGGGGCTTCGGGTACTCGACCCGGCTCACCATCAGCCAGGCCGTGCCGACGATCGCCAGCAGGGTCGGGATGAAGGGCAGCTCCAGCAGCACGATCGAGACGATCGTGAGCGCGCCGAAGGGGGATGGCATGCCCTGGAACATGCCGTCCTTCATGGTCACGCAGGAGAACCGCGCGAGCCTCAGCACCACCGCCAGCAGCACCACGATGGCGGCCAGGGCCGACACCTTCTCCACGGCGTCCGCGGCGACCATGCCGTAGACGAGGACGAAATAGGCCGGCGCCAGTCCGAAGCTGATCAGGTCGGAGAGGTTGTCCAGCTCCGCGCCCATCGGCGAGCTGCGCAGCTTCCGCGCCACCAGCCCGTCGAAGAGGTCGAAGATCGCGGCCAGCAGCATCAGAATCACGGCGGTGGCGGCGCTGTGCCGCGCCATGCCGGACTCCTGGCTGCCCTCCAGATGCGGAATGAGGATTCCGGTGGTGGTGAAGTACACCGCCATGAATCCACAGGTCGCATTGCCGAGGGTGAGCGTGTCCGCTATCGACAGCCGCAGGGAGAGAGGCATCTCCTCCGCGTCGTCCTCGGTCTCCGCCTCTGCCTCGGCGACCCAGCCCGCCTGTGTTTCCGGATCAATCACGGTCAATGCGAGTCACCCCCGCGGTCGTGGTCTGACCGACCTCGACCGCGACCTCGACACCTTCCGGCAGGTAGATGTCGACGCGCGAGCCGAAGCGGATCAGACCGATGCGGTCGCCTTGCTCGACCTTGGTGCCCTGGGGCACATACGGGACGATGCGCCGGGCGACGGCACCTGCGATCTGCACCATCTCGATGTCGCCGAGCTCGGTGTCGAAGTGCCAGACAACGCGCTCGTTGTTCTCGCTCTCCTTGTTGAACGCCGGGACGAAGCCGCCGGGGATGTGCTCGACCGATGTCACGGTGCCGGCCAGCGGCGCCCGGTTGACATGGACATTCAGCGGGCTCATGAAGATCGCGACGCGGGTGCGCCCGTCCTTCCACGGCATGATGCTCTGCACCACACCGTCGGCGGGGGAGATCACCCTTCCCTGGGTGATCTCGCGCTCGGGGTCGCGGAAGAACCACAGCATGCCCGCCGCCAGGGCGGTGGCGGGCACGGCGATGGCTGCCGCGCGGCGGGAGCGGCGTGCCCCGGCCAGGCTGAGTGCGGCGGTGGCGACGGTCGGCAGAAGCCACGGCGATGCTCCGCGCGCGAGGCGGACACGGCCGCGAGGTGCAGAGGTTTGGCTGTGGGGCATGGATGACCTTCGTAGCGGACGATGCCGCACTGGTTGACGGGGACTGGCGGCTTTCTGTCGATGCTATCGGGTGCGGGCCACAACTGGGAAAGCCAGGAACCGAGTCGACCGCCGGAACCGTGGGACACGGTGTGATCTTCTTCGCGGACAGATCCCCCAAAAAGTGACAATCAACCCTGGAACCGGTACTCCTCCAGCAGTCGTCGGCCGATGATCATTTTCTGGATTTCGGCGGTACCCTCGCCGATCAGCAGCATCGGGGCCTCCCGGTAGAGGCGCTCGATCTCGTACTCCTTGGAGAAGCCGTAGCCGCCGTGGATGCGGAAGGCGTCCTCGACGACCTCCTTGCAGTACTCGGCGGCGAGGTACTTCGCCATCCCTGCCTCCAGGTCGTTTCGTTCCCCGGAGTCCTTTTTGCGTGCCGCGTTCACCATCATCGCATGGGCGGCCTCCACCTTGGTGGCCATTTCGGCGAGCTTGAACTGAATGGCCTGGTGGTGGGCGATGGCGCGGCCGAAGGTGTGCCGCTGCTGGGCGTAGGAGATCCCCAGCTCGAAGGCGCGCCGGGCGACGCCGCAACCGCGGGCGGCCACATTGACCCGGCCGACCTCGACCCCGTCCATCATCTGGTAAAACCCCTGGCCAGTGGTGCCGCCGAGCACCCGATCGGCCGGTATCCGCAGCCCATCCATGATCATCTCGGTGGTGTCGACGCCCTTGTACCCCATCTTGTCGATCTTCCCGGGGATGGTGAGCCCGGGCCGGACCTCGCCGAAGCCGGGCTCCTTCTCCACCAGGAAGGCCGTCATCGAGCGGTGCGGCGCCGCATCACCCGTATGTCCTTCGTCACTGCGCACCAGAACGGCCACCAGGGACGAGGTCCCGCCATTGGTGAGCCACATCTTCTGGCCGTCGAGGATGTAGTCGTCCCCGTCGCGCACCGCCTTGGATGTGATGGCCGACACATCCGAGCCGAGCGCCGGCTCCGACATCGAGAACGCGCCCCGCACCTCGCCCAGCGCCATCCTCGGGAGGAAGGTGTCCCGCTGCTCCCGGGTGCCGTGCTGCTTGAGCAGATACGCGACGATGAAGTGGGTGTTGATGATGCCCGACACGGACATCCACCCCCGGGCGATCTCCTCCACACAGAGCGCGTAGGTGAGCAGCGACTCGCCGAGACCGCCGTACTCCTCCGGGATCATCAGCCCGAAGAGCCCGAGTTCCGCGAGTCCCTCGACGATCCGCTCCGGGTACTCGTCCCGGTGCTCCAGCTCGGTGGCGACCGGCAGGATCTCCCGCTCGGTGAAGTCCCGCACCGTCGCCAGGATCTCCCGCTGGACATCGGTCAGACCGTGCGTCTGGGCGAGTCGCGCCATGGCTACTTCTCCGAATTCTGCGAGGGCTGCTTCCGCGCGGGCCGCTGGGCCTGTGGCGCGGGCTGCGGGGAGGGGGCCCGGGTCAGGGGCTCCGGGCGGCCTGGCTGCTCGCCGCCGCGCGCGGCGACATGGTCCCGGGTGGGCACCATCACCTTCCGCCGGAAGACACAGACCAGCGTCCCGTCCTGCTTGTGACCCCTGGTCTCCACCTGGACCACGCCCCGGTCGGGCCTGGACCGCGACGGCGTCTTGCCGAGCACCGTCGTCTCGCCGTAGAGGGTGTCGCCGTGGAAGGTCGGCGCCACATGCCGCAGCGACTCGATCTCCAGATTGGCGATGGCCTTGCCGGAGACATCGGGCACGGACATCCCGAGCAGCAGCGAGTAGATGTAGTTCCCGACGACGACGTTCCTGCCGAAGTCGGTGGAGCCCTCGGCGTAGTGGGCGTCCAGATGGAGCGGATGGTGATTCATCGTCAGCAGGCAGAAGAGGTGGTCGTCGTACTCGGTGACCGTCTTCCCCGGCCAGTGCTTGTAGACGTCCCCGACGGTGAATTCCTCGTAGGTGCGGCCGAACTGCATGTCACGCCTCCGGCGGGGTGAAGGTGGAGGTACGGGTCAGACCGGCGGCGCGCCCCTTGCCGGAGACGACCAGGGCCATCTTGCGGCTCGCCTCGTCGATCATCTCGTCGCCGAGCATCGCCGAGCCCTTCCGCCCGCCGGCCTCCGAAGTGGCGTAGTCGTACGCGTCGAGAATCAGCTCGGCGTGGTCGAAGTCCTCCTGCGAGGGCGAGAACACCTCATTGGCGGCGTCCACCTGCCCCGGGTGCAGTACCCACTTGCCGTCGTACCCCAGCGCGGCGGCCCGTCCCGCGACCTCGCGGAAGCCGTCGACATTCCTGATCTGGAGGTAGGGGCCGTCGATCGCCTGGAGGCCGTGCGTCCGCGCGGCCATCAGAATCCGCATCAGGATGTAGTGGTAGGCGTCCGCCGGGTAGCCCGGCGGCTGCTCTCCCACGACCAGGGACTTCATATTGATGGACGCCATGAAGTCCGCCGGGCCGAAGATGATGGTCTCGGTCCGCGGCGAGGCGGCGGCGATGGCGTCCACGTTCACCAGGCCGCGCGCGTTCTCGATCTGCGCCTCGATGCCGATCCGGCCGACCTCGAAACCCATCGTCTTCTCGATCTGGGTCAGCAGCAGATCCAGCGCCACGATCTGCTGGGCGTCCTGGACCTTCGGCAGCATGACGCAGTCCAGATTCTGCCCGGCGCCCTCCACCACGGTCACCACGTCGCGGTAGGTCCACTCGGTGGTCCAGTCGTTGACCCGCACCACCCGGGTCTTGCCGGTCCAGTCGCCCTCGTTGAGGAACTTCACGATGGTGTGCCGGGCCCCGGGCTTGGCGAGCGGCGCGCAGGCGTCCTCCAGATCCAGGAAGACCTGGTCCGCGGGGAGGCCCTGGGCCTTCTCCAGGAAGCGGGGATTGGAGCCGGGGACCGCCAGACAGGAGCGGCGGGGGCGGAGTCGGTTCGCGGGCCGGGTCATACGGGGACCTCCAGGGGGTCGAGCTTGTTCGCTTTCCGGATCTCGTCGACGATACGGCCGATGATCTCCGTGATGCCGAAGTCCTTCGGGGTGAAGACGGCGGCCACTCCCGCCGCCCTGAGCGCGGCGCCGTCGGCGCTCGGGATGATCCCGCCGACGATCACCGGAATCGGGGGGTCCGCCGCGCGTCCGGCACGGGCGGGGGCTCCGGAGCCTGCTCCGGCCCCGGCGCCGGGCGCGGCTCCGGCTCCGGCCTCGGCCCCGGGCGCGGCTCCGGCCGCGCGCAGCCGCTCCAGCACATCGGGGACCAGCTCGGCGTGCGAGCCGGAGAGGATGGAGAGCCCCACACAGTGCACGTCCTCCGCGAGCGCGGCGGCCACGATCTGTTCCGGGGTCAGCCGGATGCCCTGATAGACCACCTCGAAGCCGGCGTCCCTGGCGCGTACGGCGATCTGCTCGGCGCCGTTGGAGTGCCCGTCGAGCCCCGGCTTGCCGATCAGCAGCCGCAGCCGCCCGCACCCCAGCTCGCCGGCGGTCCGTGACACCTTCTCGCGGACCCGGGCCAGCGGGGTGCCGGCCTCCGCCGTGACCGCGACCGGTGCGCCGGAGACCCCGGTCGGGGCGCGGAACTCGCCGAACACATCGCGCAGCGCCCAGCTCCACTCGCCCGTGGTCACCCCGGCCCGGGCGCACTCCACGGTGGCCGCCATCAGATTCCCGGTCCCGGCCGCCGTCCTCTTCAGGGCGGTGAGCGCGTCGGCGGCCCGCGGCTCGTCCCGGTCGGCCCGCCACCGCTGGAGCGCGGCCACCACCCGGGCCTCGTTCGCCGGGTCCACCGTCATGATCGCGGTGTCCAGATCCGCGGTGAGCGGGTTCTCCTCGGTCGACTCGAAGACATTGACCCCGACGATCTTCTCCTCGCCGGACTCGATCCTGGCCCGCCGCTCGGCGTGCGAGGAGACCAGCCGGGACTTCAGATAGCCGGACTCGACGGCCGCCATCGCGCCGCCCATCTCCTCGATCCGGCCGATCTCGGCGAGGGACTCGGTCACCAGCCGGTCCACCTCGGCCTCGATGACATGGGAGCCGGCGAAGATGTCCTCGTACTCCAGCAGATCCGACTCGTGCGCCAGCACCTGCTGGATACGGAGCGACCACTGCTGGTCCCAGGGCCTGGGCAGCCCCAGCGCCTCGTTCCACGCCGGGAGCTGTACGGCGCGGGCGCGCGCGTCCTTGGAGAGGGTGACGGCCAGCATCTCCAGCACGATCCGCTGGACGTTGTTCTCCGGCTGCGCCTCGGTCAGCCCCAGCGAGTTGACCTGCACGCCGTAGCGGAAGCGGCGCTGCCGGGCGTTGTCGATGCCGTACCGCTCCCGGGTGATCCGGTCCCAGATGCGGGAGAAGGCCCGCATCTTGCACATCTCCTCGATGAACCGGACGCCCGCGTTCACGAAGAAGGAGATACGGGCGACCACCTCACCCCTGCGTTCGTCGGGGATCTGACCGGAGGCGAAGACCGCGTCGAGCACGGCGGTCGCCGTGGACATCGCGTAGGAGATCTCCTGGACCGGGGTGGCCCCGGCCTCCTGGAGGTGGTAGCTGCAGATGTTGATCGGGTTCCACTTGGGGAGGTGGCCGACCGTGTAGGTGATCATGTCGGTGGTCAGCCGGAGCGAGGGTCCCGGCGGGAAGACATGGGTCCCGCGCGACAGGTACTCCTTGACGATGTCGTTCTGGGTGGTGCCCTGGAGCAGGGCGACCTCCGCGCCCTGCTCCTCCGCGACGACCTGGTAGAGCGCCAGCAGCCACATCGCGGTGGCGTTGATCGTCATCGAGGTGTTCATCTGCTCCAGCGGGATGGACCGGAACAGCCGCCGCATGTCGCCGAGGTGGGAGACCGGCACCCCGACGCGGCCCACCTCGCCCCGGGCGAGGATGTGATCGGGGTCGTACCCCGTCTGGGTGGGCAGGTCGAAGGCGACGGAGAGCCCCGTCTGCCCCTTGGCGAGGTTGCGCCGGTACAGCTCGTTGGAGGCCTCGGCGGTGGAGTGTCCCGCGTAGGTCCGCATCAGCCACGGGCGGTCCTTGCGGCGGCCGGTCACCGGTCCGCCGCTGCGGTCGGGGCCGCGTCGGCCGTGCGGAAGAGGTTGATGGAGTCGAGGTGCCGGGCGCGCAGCTCCTCGTCCCGCACACCCAGGCCCTCCCGGGGCGCGAGCGCGAGGACGCCGACCTTGCCCTGGTGGACATTGCGGTGCACGTCGTGGGCGGCCTGTCCGGTCTCCGCCAGCGGATAGACCCGGGAGAGGGTCGGGTGGATCTTCCCCTTGGCGATCAGCCGGTTGGCCTCCCACGCCTCACGGTAGTTGGCGAAGTGGGAGCCGATGATCCGCTTGAGCGACATCCAGAGGTAGCGGTTGTCGTACTCGTGGGTGTAGCCGGAGGTGGAGGCGCAGGTCACGATGGTCCCGCCCTTGCGGGTGACGTAGACCGAGGCGCCGAAGGTCTCCCGGCCCGGGTGCTCGAAGACGATGTCCACGTCCTCGCCGCCGGTCAGCTCCCGGATGTCCTTGCCGAACCGCTTCCACTCGCGCGGGTCCTGGGTCCGCTCGTCCTTCCAGAACCGGTACCCCTCGGCGCTGCGGTCGATGACGGCCTCGGCGCCCATCGCCCGGCAGATGTCCGCCTTCCGCTCGCTGGAGACCACACAGATCGGATGCGCGCCGCCGGCCAGTGCGAACTGGGTGGCGTACGAGCCGAGGCCGCCGCTCGCGCCCCAGATCAGCACATTGTCGCCCTGCTTCATCCCCGCGCCGTTGCGCGAGACGAGCTGGCGGTACGCGGTGGAGTTGACCAGGCCGGGAGCCGCCGCCTCCTCCCAGCTGAGGTGGTCCGGCTTCGGCATCAGCTGGTTGGACTTGACGAGGGCCAGCTCCGCCAGACCGCCGAAGTTGGTCTCGAAGCCCCAGATCCGCTGCTCGGGGTCGAGCATGGTGTCGTTGTGCCCGTCGGAGGACTCCAGTTCGACCGAGAGGCAGTGGGCGACGACCTCGTCCCCGGGGCGCCAGGCGTTGACGCCCGGCCCGGTGCGCAGCACGACTCCGGCCAGGTCGGAGCCGATGACATGGTAGGGAAGGTCGTGCCGGCGGGTCAGCTCGGAGAGCCGGCCGTACCGCTCCAGGAAGCCGAAGGTGGACACCGGCTCGAAGATCGAGGTCCAGACGGAGTTGTAGTTGACCGAGCTGGCCATGACGGCCACCAGCGCCTCGCCGGGGCCGAGTTCGGGCACCGCGACCTCCTCGACGTGCAGGGATTCGCGGGGGTCCTTCTCCCGGCTGTCGAGGCCGTCGAACATCTCGGCCTCGTCCCTGTGCACGGTCACGGCGCGGTAGGACTCGGGAACGGACAGCGCGGCGAAGTCGGCGCTGGTGCTGTCCGCCGACTGGATCGCGTCCAGGATTTCCTTCACGGTGTTGCCTCCGGCAAAGCGCGTCGGGGTCCCTGAGGAGCCCCGCGGGGGGTGAGGGTCGGTGCTTGCTGCTGTGGAGGTGTGCCGTCGGTTCGGCGGTGGTGCTGCTGGCAGCGCTGGTGGGCGCGGGGTGGAGAGCCTGTGACGCAGGCGTCCGGGCGCGCAGGCGCAATGGCTTGCGGGGACAGCCGGCGTACGCGAGGTCTCTGCACGCCGGCCGCCCGGACAACTTCAAGCTATGGCACTGCGTGTCGACTGACAAGGCACTGCGTGCCATTAATTCGTCTCATGTGTACGGGCACGGGTACGCCTGAGCGCGAACGGCCGCCCCCGGTGAGCGGGGGCGGCCGTTCGCGGCGGGGGAGGGTCCGGTCAGCCCCGGTGCTCCCGGAGCGCGCGCTCGATGGTCCGCATCACATCGCCGAGCGGCGCGTCCGTGCGCGCCACCGTCACCAGCACCTCGTCCCGCACGGTCGCGGAGAGCGGCCCGCCGGCTCCCGCGGCCGGGTCGTCGGGGGCCTCCCGGGTGTCCGGCGCGCTCTCGGCGGCCCGGGGGCGGCCCGCGCCGATCCCCGTGCCGAAGGTGTCCCGGACGATCGCGAAGGCGTGGTCCAGCTGCGCCTCCACATCGCCCTGCCCGCCCGCCCGCAGCCACCGGCGCAGCACGTGGTTGTGCGCGGTGACCACGGCGGACGCGGCCACCTCCGCCAGCAGCGGATCGTCGTTGCCGTCGTGGTGGTCGCGCTCGTCGAAGTGGCCCAGCAGATAGCGGGTGAAGAGCCGTTCGTACCGCGCCACCGAGGCGATCTCGCGCTCCCGGAGCGTGGGCACCTCCCGGGTCAGCCGGTACCGCTCCACGGAGACCGCGGGGGAGGCCGCGTACATCCGCATGACCTCCTTGATGCCCCGGCACACCGTGTCCAGCGGATGCTCGTGCGCCGGGGCCGCGTTCAGCACCGCCTCGGCCCGTACGAGGGTGTCGTCGTGGTCCGGGAAGATCGCCTCCTCCTTGGAGCGGAAGTGGCGGAAGAACGTCCGGCGAGCGACCCCGGCGGTGGCCGCGATCTCGTCCACGGTCGTCGCTTCGTACCCCTTGGAGGCGAACAGCTCCATGGCCGCCGCCGCCAGCTCACGGCGCATCTTGAGCCGCTGGGCGGCGGCGCGGGTGCCCGCGGCGCTCCCGGGAGCGTCGGCGGTGGTCTTCGGGCGGGTGGCCTTGGCGGGCTGGGACATGACCCGAACGTACTGCATACGCGCGGGACGGCGCGCCCGCGGGTGGAGCCCGCCGGGGCCCGGCGGGGCGGGTCCGGGCGGCCCGCCCCGCTCCCCCGGGACGGGCGCTCCCCGGCGCGGCGGGCCGGGTGCCTCCCGGCCCGCCCACTCCTTCGGGCCCGGCCGGTCAGCGCCGGGCATGGGCGCGGAAGCCGCGCCCCGTCTTCCGGCCGAGGCACCCGGCGGCCACCAGATGCTCCAGCAGCGGCGCGGGCGCGAGCCCCGGCTCCCGGAACTCGCGGTGCAGCACCCGCTCGATCGCCAGCGAGACATCCAGCCCCACCGTGTCGAGCAGCTCGAACGGCCCCATCGGATAGCCGCCGCCCAGCCTCATCGCCGCGTCGATCTCGTCCAGGGACGCGTAGTGCTCCCCGACCATCTTGACCGCGTTGTTGAGGTACGGGAACAGCAGCGCGTTGACGATGAACCCGGCCCGGTCGCCGCAGTCCACCGGGTGCTTCTTGAGGGAGGCGGTCACCGCCCGGACCGTGGCGTGCGTCTCGTCGGAGGTGAGCACCGTACGGACGACCTCGACCAGCCTCATCGCCGGCGCCGGGTTGAAGAAGTGCATCCCGATGACGTCCTCGGGGCGGCCGGTGGCCCGCGCGCAGGCCACCACGGGCAGCGAGGAGGTGGTGGTGGCGAGCACCGTGCCCGGCCCGCAGACCTTGTCCAGCGCCGCGAACAGCCCCCGCTTGACCTCCAGATCCTCGGCGACCGCCTCCAGCGCCAGATCCACCCCCGCGAAGGAGTCGAGCGAGCCGGCCGCGACGATCCGCTCCAGCGCCCCTTCCCTCGCCTCGGCCGTCAGCCGGCCCTTCGCGACGGAACGGGCCAGCGAGGCCGCGATCCGGTCCCGGGCCCGCCCCGCCTTCTCCGCGCCGCGCGCGGCCATCACCACGTCGTAACCCGCCTTGGCGAAGACCTCGGCGATCCCGCTCGCCATGGTTCCCGAGCCGGCCACCCCCACCGCGCGGACCTCCCGGCCCGCCGGGGCCGCCGGGCCCGGGCGCGGGGTGAGGGCGTCCGGCACCACGGCCGATGTCCTCCGGCCCGCGTAGGAGTAGAAGCCGCGCCCCGCCTTGCGCCCGGTGAGACCGGCGTCGGCGAGCTGCCGCAGCACCGGGGCCGGCGCGTGCAGCCGGTCGCCGGACTCGGCGTACATCGCCTCCAGGACGGTGCGGGCGGTGTCGATGCCGACCAGGTCGAGCAGGGCCAGCGGGCCCATCGGCAGACCGCAGCCGAGCCGCATCGCCGCGTCGATGTCCTCGCGGGAGGCGTACTTGGCCTCGTACATCGCCGCGGCCTGGTTGAGATAGCCGAACAGCAGCCCGTCCGCGACGAATCCGGGCCGGTCGCCCGCCGCGACCGGCTCCTTGCCCAGCTCGCGGGCGAGCGCGGTGACGGCTTCCACGGCGGCCGGCGAGGTCAGCACCGACGAGACCACCTCGACCAGCCGCATCACCGGCGCCGGGTTGAAGAAGTGCATGCCGAGCACCCGTTCGGGGTGGGCCGAACCGGCGGCCAGCCGGGTCACGGAGAGCGCGTTGGTGCCGGTGGCGATGAGGGCGCCGGGGCGGAGCACGCCGTCCAGCACCCTCAGCACCTCCTCCTTGGCCGCGTACGACTCGGGCACCAGCTCGATGACCAGATCGGCGTGGGCGGCGGAGCGGAGATCGGCGGAGGTGTGGAACCGGGTGAGGATCTCCCGGCGCTCCGCCGCGGTGATCCGGCCGCGCTCCACCGAGCGGAGCGTGGCGGTCTCCAGCGAGGTGACGGCCCGGCGGGCCGCCCGGTCGCAGAGGTCGATGCCGATGACCTCGCGCCCCGCGGTGGCGAGGACTTCGACGACACCGGTGCCCATGGTGCCGAGGCCGACGACGGCGATGGTGTGGAGAGGGATGTCCATCGGGGGACTCCAGGGTGAGGGACGGCTGCGGGAAGGCCGGCGCGAGGGCGCGCGTACGCCTCGCGTGGGTGCGGGAGTGCCCGCGCCGGGGGAGTGGGGCGCCCCGGGCGGCACACGCGCCGATCACCGGCCGTGGTGCTGGGCGGCGGGCCCTGTCCCGGGGCCGCGCCGTACGAGGCGCGCGAACCGACACGCGCGCCCGGCTGTTCCGCCGAACCGACCGCAACCGCGGTGGCTGCGTCACCAGGCCACCGTGAGCTGTGCGGGCTGAGCTGTACGGGGGTTACCCGCTCAGATGAGGTTAACTGGCGAGTAACGAGCGCACCAGACCCGTGCGGGTGTGATCTGGGTCGCCGCGCTGACCCCGCCGGGCCGCGTCGATACGCTGACGTGCATGGACGACGAACTACACGCGCTGGCCCGGCGGTTGCGGGGTGAGTCCGGCGGTTCGGCGGCGTACGAACGGCTGCTGGCGACCGAGGACCACGAGGAGCTGGCGGGCGTCCTCACCGAGGACCGGCGCCCGTTGTGGGCACGGGAGCTGGCCGCGTTCCGGCTGGGGTGCGCGGGCGACCGCAGAGCCTTCGAGGCGCTGGTGCTGCTCCTCAACCACCGCGACCCCGAGCGCTGTGTCTCCGCCGCGCACGCCCTGTTCGTCCTGGCCGACGGGCGCACCGCCCGGGCCGCCGCCGCGCTCGCCACCAATGAACTGCGGGTGGCCTACGCCCTGGTGCCGGTCCGGCTGCTCACCCGGCTGCGCGCCCCGGAGTCCGCACCGGCGCTGATCACCGTACTGCGCCGCAGACTCGTGCCGGGAGATCCGCACTGGCGGGTGGCGCTGGCCTGTGTGGAGGGGCTGGGGGCGCTCGGCGACGGCCGCGCGGACGCGGTGCTGACGGCGGCCCGCGCCCACCCCCGGCTCACGGCGGCGGCGGAGGCGGCCCGCGCGCGACTCGGCTGAGGCGCGCGGACCGCCTCGCCCGGTCAGTGGAGCTTGGTGACCGAGGTGCTCGCCGTCGTGCGGAAGCCCTTCAGCGGGGCGCCCCCGAGATCGCCCATCTGCCCCCAGCCGACCACGGTCACCGTCCTGCCGTCCCGGCCCACGGAGTGGAGCGAGATGTCGTCCGTGCCCACCACGGGGTCGGTGGTGTCGACGCTGTAGACGTGGACGCCCTCCTCGACGGCGATCCTCCCGTGGTACCGGTCCTTCCCCTGGAGGGTGGGGTACTGCTTCCGGAGCCGCTCCAGGCAGCCGTCCAGCGCGGCGCGCACCCGGGTCACCAGCGCCTTCGCCCCGGCCTCGGAGGCCGCGACGGTGACGGTCTGATGGGCCGAGGTCTCCAGCTCGGTACGGAAGGTGCGGTAGGTGCTGGACGGCTTCGGCAGCACCGCGCCGACGCAGTGGTCGTCGGCGGTGCCCGCCTTCACCCTGTCCGCCGTCCAGGCGGTGGCGGAGGCGGGCAGTTCCTTCGCCGCGAGGAGCCTCGGCTTCGCCGGGGCGGCGCCGGCGGTGGTGGCGGCGGAGAGCGTGGTGATCGTCATGGTCACGGCCACGGCGGCCACGGTGGCGGTGCGGAGCTTCGTCATGGAACGGGTTCCCCCTCGGTGGGTCGTCGGCGGTACGTTCCACAGCTTCGGCGGGCCGCCGGGGCCGGGACAAGCGATCCGGGCACCGTCGCCGGGGTGGAACCATTCCACCCCCGCTGACGTGGGAGTACGCACGAGGGTGGAACGCCGCCCCGGAACGGTCGGGGGGAGGGTGGGGCGGTTGAGCACGGGGGAGTCGGCCACCGAGGTGTTCGCGCGGCGGCTGCGCGCGGTACGGGAGGAGTCGGGGCGCAGCTACGGCGCGCTGGCGCGCCGGGCCGGGGTCAGCGCGTCGACCCTGCACCGCTACTGCTCGGGTCACTCGGTGCCGGTGGAGTTCGCTCCGGTGGAGCGGCTGGCCCGGCTCTGCGGCTGCCGCGGGGAGGAGCTGGTGGCGCTGCACCGCCTCTGGATGCGGGCCGACGCGGAACGCGGCCACCGTCGGCCCCCGACCGCACCGCCGCCCCCGCCGACCACGACGGAACCGGCCGCCGCCGGGGCGGCTGTACCGGGTGGGGTGTGTTGTGTTGAGCCGGGGGTTCCGTCGGGGTCGGGGTCCGGGTCCGGTTCGGTGCCGGTGGCCGGGGGGCCGGGGCGGGTCCGGGCCGCCGGGTCTTCCGCCCCGGGTGGGGCGCGTGGTGCCGAGTCGGGGGTTCCGGCGGGGCTCGGCGGTTCGTCCGGCTCGGTGCCGGTGGCTGAGCAGCCCGGGCGGGGCGAGTCGGCCGAGTCCTCTGTTCCGGGTGGGGCGTGTGGTGCCGAGGCGGGTGTTCTGTCCGGGTCCGGGTCTGGCTGGGTGCCGGTGGCTGGGCAGCCCGGGCGGGGCGAGTCGGCCGAGTCCTCTGTTCCGGGTGGGGCGCGTGGTGCCGAGGCGGGTGTTCTGTCCGGGTCCGGGTCCGGGTCCGGGTCCGGTTCGGTGCCGGTCGCCGGGGGGCCGGGGCGGGTCCGGGCCGCCGGGTCTTCCGCCCCGGGTGGGGCGCGTGGTGCCGAGGCGGGGGTTCCGCCCGGGGCCGGGTCCGGTTCGGTGCCGGCTGTTGGGGAGCCGGGGCGGCGCGAGGCGTCCCCCTCCGCCTCCGCCGGGCCGGTGGTTCCGGGAGCTTCCGCTTCGGCCCTCGGGCACGGGAGGTTCCGGTGGAGGCGGGCCGGGCTCGTGGGCGCCGTGGTGGTCGCGGGTGTCGCCGGGCTGATCGCGCTCCCGGGCGCCGGGGCGCCGGACGGGCCCGAGGCGGACCGGCGGGGCGCCGCCGCGCGGCAGCCCGCGGGCGCCCCCGCCGCCTCGGCGCTCGCCACCGGGCGGCCCGTGCCGCCCTCCCCGGCGCCGAGCGCGCCACGGGGGAGCGCCGCCCCCACGGCGCAGCCGGACCCGGGGCGACGGGCACCGGCGCCCTCCGCGCCCCCCGCCCCCTCCGCGCCGTCCGCCTCGGCATCCCCGGCCTCCCCGCGCCCCGGAGGACGGCCCCCCTTCACCGTGCGGAGCGAACACCACGTGTGGCGGTACGGCTGCGACCACACCTATCTCGTACCGCGCGGCCCCGCCGCCGTCCCGCCGCCCCCGGCCGAGGCCGACGCCGGACCCTGGGCGGCGGCCCTCGGGGCGGTCCACGGCGGCGAGACCATCGTCCGGTTCACCGTGCAGGGCCGGGGCGAGGAGGCGGTGGTCCTCCAGGCGCTCCGGGTCCGGGTGGCCGCCCGGCGCGCGCCGCTGGAGCGGAGCGCGTACCGGATGAGCCTGGGCTGCGGCGGCTCCCTCACTCCCCGGTTCTTCGACGCCGACCTCGACCGCCCCCGCCCCGTCGCGCGCGCCGTGGCGGGCAGCGACGCGGGCACGGAGATCCCCGCCGTCTCCCTCCCCTACCGGGTCTCGGTGACGGACCCGGAGGTCGTTCTGGTCACCGGCCGTACGGCACAGTGCGACTGCGACTGGTATCTGGAGCTGGAGTGGAGCAGCGGGGACCGCTCCGGCACGGTGCGGATCGACGACAACGGGCGCCCGTTCCGCACCAGCGCGGTGCGGGACGGACCCGTCCACGAGTACGACACCGGCACCGGCGGCTGGGTGCGGACCGGGCCGGCGGGGGAGTCCTGACGCCGGGCCGGCGGCTCACATCAGCGTGAGTTGGGTCTGTCCGGGGTCGCCGCCGGGCCGCTCGGTCCCGGCAGGCCGCCCGGTCCGTGCGATCCGCCGGGGCGCGCCCCGGTCCGCCGGCCCGATGCCGAACTCCGCCGCCAGTTCGTGCACCTGGCGGGTGATCCGGCGCTGGTACCAGGTGGGCGCGTACGCCCCTGCCGCGTACAGCCGCTCGTAGCGTTCCACGAGCCCGGGGTGGTGCTCCCGGAGCCAGGCCATGAACCACTCGCGGGCCCCGGGCCGCAGATGCAGGACGAGCGGTGTCACCGAGGTGGCCCCGGACGCGGCGATCGCCGCCACCGTCGCCCGCAGCTCCTCGGGGTGGTCGCCGAGGAACGGGATCACCGGGGCCATCAGCACACCGCAGCCGATCCCGCGCCCGGTCAGGGCGCGGACCACATCGAGCCGGCGCTCGGGGGACGGGGTCCCCGGCTCGACGGTGCGCCACAGGGCGTGGTCCGTGAAGCCGACCGAGACGGAGATGCCGACGTCCGTCACCTCTGCGGCCTCCACCAGCAGCTCCAGATCCCGCAGGATCAGCGTCCCCTTGGTGAGGATCGAGAACGGATTGGCCCGGTCGCGCAGTGCCTCGATGATCCCGGGCATCAGCCGGTAGCGCCCCTCCGCGCGCTGGTAGCAGTCGACATTGGTGCCCATCGCCACATGCGCGCCCTGCCAGCCCCGCGCGCCGAGCTGGCGGCGCAGGACCTCGGCCGCGTTGGTCTTGACCACGATCTGGGAGTCGAAGCCGAGACCGGTGTCGAGATCCAGATAGCTGTGGGTCTTGCGGGCGAAGCAGTACACACAGGCGTGCGTGCAGCCCCGGTAGGGGTTCACCGTCCATTCGAACGGCATCCGGGAGGCCCCCGGTACCCGGTTCAGAATCGAACGCGCCCGCACCTCGTGGAAGGTGATGCCGCGGAACTCGGGTGTGTCGAAGGTTCTCGTCCGCACGGCGGACGCGGCGAACAGCGCGGCGTCCCCGGTCGCGGGCCGCGGGGCCGACGGGGTGTCGGCGAGATGGTCCCAGCGCATGGTCGCCTCCTCGGTAGAGCTGTTCCCGACAATAGAACATTTGTTCCCATGATCGCCGGGGGCCGGAGGTCCGGGGCCCCGGATTTGGGTGGCCGCACCCGAGGTGGTTGGCTATGCCAGGCCCATGCGGCACCCCCTGAACAACCGAGTGCTGGAGGAACAGCTATGGCGCAGGTCGAGGCCACGACTGAACGGATCATCGCGGCGGACGCGGAGACCGTGATCGACACACTGGCCGACTACGCGAACACCCGCGCGGCGCTCCTGCCCGGCCAGTTCAGCGAGTACGAGGTGCGCGAGGGCGGCGACGGCGAGGGCACCCTCGTCCACTGGAAGCTCCAGGCCACCAGCAAGCGCGTCCGGGACTGTCTGCTGGAGGTCACCGAGCCGGTCGACGGCCAGCTCGTCGAGAAGGACCGCAACTCCTCGATGGTCACCACCTGGACCGTCACCCCGGCCGGCGAGGGCCGCTCCAGGGCCGTCGTCACCTCCGTCTGGAACGGCGCGACCGGCATCGGCGGATTCTTCGAGCGGACCTTCGCCCCCAAGGGACTCGCCCGTATCCACGACGCCGTGCTGGCGAACCTCGCGGCGAAGGTCGAGAAGCCCGCCGGGGAGAAGAGCGGCTCCTAGCCACGGGCCGCGGCGTGGTGCGGCGCTCCCGGTCCGTGCGCGGGCGCACAACCTATTCCGCCGTTGCCCCGCGCGCGATGTCCGCGGCGCCGTACCGTGGGGCCAGCCGCCCATCCCGGCGGCGGGGAAGGAGCCTCCCACCCATGGACCGTGGCATTCCGCCGAGGAGGCCACAGCGGTACACCGTGGCCGGCCGGATTCCGCTGGCCGTGGTGGTCGTGGACCGCGAGGGACTGGTGTCGCACTGGTCCGCCGGGGCGCGCGGGCTGTTCGGGCCCGCCCATGAGGACGCGGTGGGCAGGCCCGCCGACGATCTGCTCCCGGTCTCCGGGGCCCTGGTGGCGGACGGCGAGTACACGGCGTACGACAGCGGCCCGGGACCCGGCGTCCCGCCGGCCGGCCGCACCCCCTTCCCGACCGCGGGCCGCGCCCGGCTCCCGGCGCCTGGGCGGGCCCGTGTCGATGTGCTCTGGTGGGGCTACCCCATGGCCGGGCCGGGTGCCGGACGGCTCCTCGTGCTCGCCGCCGACGCCGCCCGGCTGGGCGGCCGGACCGGCGGCACCCGGCGCATCGCGCCCGGCTTCGCCCGGCACGCCGAGGTCCCCGGGGCGCGCGAACTGGCCCGCGGGCTACCCCGCGTCCTCCCCGGCATGACCGCCCGGGAGACCGGCCGCGCCGTCGCCCGCATCCTCGACCTGGGCTATCCGGTGGTGGAGGCAGGCCGGCACGGCAGGGTCGCGGTCACCCCCGACTGGTCCGTGCCCCGTCCCGCCGGGCGCCGCGGGGCCGCCGGAGCCGGCCCGCGGCACGCCCTCGGGTAAGGGAACCGCCGCCGCCTCCCCCGGCTGTGCGAGGCCCACCAGCGCCACCGTCGTCAGCAGACCCGTCAGTACCGCGCTCCGCAGTCGCTTCACTCTCCGCGTTCCTTCCCGTCGGTTCCCGTCCCGGGCCGGGACGGGAACATCGTGACGGGCCCGCCCTTCGCGAACCTTGCCGAATCCTTGCCCCGGCACCGCCCGGGGCGCACCGCCCCGGGCGCACCCCCTCCCCGAGTGCTCCGGCGCGCCCCCCTCTCACACCCCGAACCCGCCCCCCGGCGACGGCGCGCACACCCCGGACCGTGCGCGCACCGTGACCCGGTCCCCCTTCAGCTCGCCGATCCGGGAGGGTTAGGGTGAATCATGAAGATCCTGATCAGTGCCGATATGGAAGGCGCGACCGGAGTCACCTGGCCGGCGGATGTGCTGCCGGGCCACGCCCAGTGGGAGCGGTGCCGGTCCCTGTTCACCTCCGACGTGAACGCGGCGGCGCTCGGCTTCTTCGACGGCGGCGCCGATGAGGTGCTCATCAACGAGGCCCACTGGTCCATGCGCAACCTCCTCCTGGAGCGGCTCGACGACCGCGCCCAGATGCTGACGGGCCGGCACAAGTCGCTCTCCATGGTGGAAGGCGTCCAGCACGGCGACGTGGACGGCATCGCCTTCGTCGGCTACCACACCGGCGCCGGCACCGAGGGCGTCCTCGCCCACACCTATCTCGCCAACCAGCTCACCGGCGTCTGGCTGAACGGCGTCCGCGCCAGCGAGGGACTGCTCAACGCCCATGTCGTCGCCGAGTACGGCGTCCCGGTCGTCCTGGTCACCGGGGACGATCTGACCTGCGTCGACGCCGGGCTCTACGCACCGGACGCCCGCAAGGTCGCGGTCAAGGACCATGTCTCGCGGTACGCCGCGGTCTGCCGCACGCCCGCCCGTACCGCCGCCGACATCCGCGCCGCGGCCAAGGACGCGGCGGCGCTGGCCGTCCGGCACGAGCCGGTGCGCGGCGGCCCGTTCACCATGGAGCTGGAGTTCGACGCGGAGCACCTCGCCGCGGCGGCGACCGTGGTGCCCGGTGTCCTGGGCAGCGGGGAACGCCGGGTCAGCTACCCCAGCGACACCATGTACCAGGCCATCCGTACCTTCAAAGCGGTCACGACGATCGTCTCGGCGGCCGTGGAGGAGCAGTATGGCTGACATGAACGCGCACCACGGCCCCACCAGCCCCACTGACCCCACCAGCCCCATCGATCAGCGGGCCCTCGACGAGGTGGTGACCTTCACCTCCGAGCTCATCCGGATCGACACCACCAACCGGGGCGGCGGCGACTGCCACGAGCGCCCCGCCGCCGAGTACACCGCCGAGCGCCTGGCCGCCGCCGGACTCGAACCCACCCTGCTGGAGCGCACCCCCGGGCGCGCCAACGTCGTCGCCCGGATTCCCGGCACCGACCCCGGCGCCGACGCCCTGCTGGTCCACGGACATCTCGACGTGGTGCCCGCCGAACCCGCCGACTGGACGGTCCACCCCTTCTCCGGCGAGGTCCGCGACGGGGTCGTCTGGGGCCGGGGCGCCGTCGACATGAAGAACATGGACGCGATGATCCTCGCCGTCGTGCGGGCCTGGGCGCGCGCGGGCGTCCGGCCCCGCCGGGACATCGTCATCGCCTACACCGCCGACGAGGAGGACAGCGCCGCCGACGGCGCCGGGTTCCTCGCCGACCGCCACCCGGGGCTCTTCGAGGGGTGCACCGAGGGCATCAGCGAGTCCGGCGCCTTCTCCTTCCACGCCGGGCAGGGCATGACGCTCTACCCGATCGGCGCGGGGGAGCGCGGCACCGCCTGGCTCAGGCTCACCGCCCACGGCAGGGCGGGACACGGCTCCAAGGTCAACCGCGCCAACGCGGTCAGCAGGCTCGCCGCCGCCGTCGCCCGCGTCGGCGAGCACGACTGGCCGGTGCGGCTCACCCCCACCGTCCGCGCCGCCCTCGCCGAACTGGCCCTGCTGCACGGCATCGACACCGATGTCCACGCCCCCGGCTTCGACGCGGACGCGCTGGTCGGCAAGCTCGGCCCGGCCTCAGCCCTGGTCGAACCGGTGCTGCGCAACAGCGCCAACCCGACCATGCTCGACGCCGGATACAAGGTCAATGTGATCCCCGGGCAGGCCACCGCCCACATCGACGGACGGATGCTGCCCGGCGGCGAGGACGAGTTCCGGGAGACGATGGACCGGCTCACCGGACCGAACGTGGAGTGGGAGTTCCAGCACCGCGAGGTGCCCCTCCAGGCGCCCGTCGACTCACCCACGTACGAGAAGCTCCGTGCCGCGATCGAGCACTTCGACCCGGCCGGGCACGCCGTGCCGTACTGCATGTCGGGCGGCACCGACGCCAAGCAGTTCGCCCGCCTCGGCATCACCGGCTACGGCTTCTCGCCGCTGAAGCTCCCCGTGGGCTACGACTACGCGGCCATGTTCCACGGCGTCGACGAGCGGGTCCCGGTCGAGGGACTGCACTTCGGCGTCCAGGTGCTGGACCGCTATCTGCGCACGGCGTAGACACACACCGGACACGGCGACGCGGCACGGCACACCACATCCGGCCCGCGGACGATCAGGGGAAGAGGGACATGGCAGCGACAGGCCCGTACGGCAGTTGGCCGTCGCCCATCGACGCGGCGCTCGCGGCGTCGCACGACGGGCGGCCCGAGTTCCTCGGCAGGGTGGGCGCGGAGATCTGGTGGACCGCGCCCCGCCCCGCCGAGGGCGGCAGACGAGCCCTGATCCGGCGCCGCGCCGACGGCACCGAGGAGTCCGTGCTCCCCGAGCCGTGGAACGTCCGCAGCCGGGTCATCGAGTACGGCGGGCACCCCTGGGCCGCCGTGGAGCGCGCCGACGGGACCCCGCTCGCCGTCTTCGTCCACCACCCCGACCAGCGGCTGTACGTCTGTGAGCCGGACACCCCCGGCGCGGTGCCGCGCCCGCTCACCCCCCTGTCACCGCTCGGCGGCGGGCTGCGCTGGGCCGATCTGCGGATCGACACCGGGCGCGGCGAGGTCTGGGGGGTGCTGGAGGAGTTCACCGGAGCAGAGCCCACCGAGGTGCGCCGGGTGATCGCCGCCGTGCCGCTGGACGGCTCGGCCGCCCAGGACCGGGGCGCGGTACGGGAACTCTCCGGCGACCGGCACCGCTTCGTCACCGGCCCCCGGCTCTCCCCGGACGGCCGGCGCGCCGCCTGGATCGCCTGGGACCACCCCCGGATGCCGTGGGACGGCACCGAGGTGATGGTGGGCGAGGTGCCGGAGAGCGGGCCCTTCACCGGAGTGCGCCGGGTGCTCGGCGGACCGGAGGAGTCGGTCTGCCAGGCGGAGTGGGCGCCGGACGGCTCCCTGCTCTTCCTCACCGATGAGAACGGCTGGTGGGAGCCGCGCCGCCTGCCCGCCGGCGCGCTCGACGGCCCGGCGGATTCGGGAGGCGGACTCCTCGTGGGGCCCGCCGCCGGCCATGTCACCACCGACGCCCTGTGCACCGGCCGGGAGGAGGAGTTCGGCGGCCCGCTCTGGAAGCTCGGCAGCCAGTGGCTCCACCCGCTGGAGAACGGGCTGATCGCCGTGGTCCACGGCAAGGGCACCACGGCGCTGGGCATTCTCGACCCGGAGACCGGGGAACTCGTCGACGCGGTGGGCCCCTGGACCGAGTGGGCCCCCACGCTCGCCGTCCTCGGCGACCGGGTGATCGGCGTCGCCGCCGGACCCCTCGGCGGCCACGAGGTCGTGGAGCTGGACACCCGCACCGGCCACACCCGGGTCATCGGCGCCGCGCACACCGACGCCGTGGACCCGGCCCACTACCCCGAACCCGAGCCGCGCGTCTTCACCGGACCGGACGGCCGGGAGATCCACGCCTGTGTCCATCCGCCGCGCCACCCGGAGTGGACCGGGCCCGAGGGCGAGCTGCCGCCCTACGCGGTGTGGGTGCACGGCGGCCCCACCGGCCACGCCCCGCTCGCCCTCGATCTGGAGATCGCCTACTTCACCTCGCGCGGCATCGGTGTCGTCCAGGTCAACTACGGCGGCTCCACCGGATACGGCCGGGAGTACCGCGAGCGGCTGCGCGGGGAGTGGGGCGTCGTCGATGTCGAGGACTGCGCGGCCGTCGCGCTGGCCCTCGCCGCCGAGGGCACCGCCGACCCCGGGCGTCTCGCCATCCGGGGCGGCAGCGCGGGCGGCTGGACCGCCGCCGCCTCCCTGGCCGCCACCGATGTCTATGCCTGCGGCGCCATCAGCTACCCCGTCCTCGACCCGATGGGCTGGGCCGACGGCGGCACCCACGACTTCGAGTCGCGGTATCTGGAGTCGCTGATCGGTCCGGTCGACGAGGTGCCCAGCCGCTACCTCCAGCGCTCCCCGCTCCGCCGCGCCGACGCCGTCACCGCGCCGTTCGTGCTGCTCCAGGGGCTGGACGACCCGGTCTGTCCGCCCGAGCAGAGCGAACGGTTCATCGCCCGGATCGCGGGCCGGGGCGTCCCGCACGCCTATCTCGCCTTCGTGGGGGAGAGCCATGGCTTCCGGATGGCCGGGACCCTGGTCCGCGCTCTGGAGGCGGAGCTCTCGCTGTACGCGCAGACCTTCGGCTTCCCCCGTACCGACATCCCCCCGCTGGAGCTGGCCCCATGACCCGGTCCGTCCCGTCCGTCCCGTCCGTCCCGTCCGTCCCGTCCGCTCCGCACGCCCGGGTGACTCCGCTGACCCGGCCCCGGCGGCTCCGGTCCGGCGACCGGGTCGCCGTCGTCGCCCCCAGCGGGCCCGTCCCCGGCGACCGGCTCGACGAGGGCCTGGAGATCCTCCGCTCCTGGGGTCTCGATCCGCTCGTGATGCCGCATGTCCGCGAGCGCCATCCGCGGTTCGGCTATCTCGCGGGCCACGACGCCGACCGCGCCCGGGAGCTGACGGAGGCCTGGTGCGATCCGTCGGTCTCCGCCGTCCTCTGCGCCCGGGGCGGGTACGGCGCCCAGCGGATGGCCGACCGGCTCGACTGGAGCGCGATCCGGGCCGCCGGGCCCAAGGTGTTCGTCGGGTACAGCGACATCACCGCACTCCACGAGGCCTTCGCGACCCGGATGGGGCTCGCCACCCTGCACGGCCCGATGGTCGCCGCGCTGACCTTCCTGAAGGACGGCGCCACCCGGGAGTCGCTGCGGGCCACCCTCTTCGAACCGGAGTCGGTGCGTACGGTCGGGGCGCCCGCGGCCCGTCCCCTGGTCCCCGGCCGGGCCCGGGGCGTCACCCTCGGCGGCTGCGCCAGCCTGCTCGCCGCCGATCTGGGCACTCCGCACGCCCGGCCGTCCGCCGCCGGCGGGCTGCTGCTCCTGGAGGACGTGGGGGAGGAGGACTACCGCCTCGACCGCATCCTCACCCAGTTGCTGCGCGGTGGCCGGCTGGACGGCGTCGCCGGGATCGCGCTCGGCTCCTGGGCGGAGTGCGGTCCCTACGAGGGTGTACGGGAGGTGCTGCGGGACCGTCTCGGCGGGCTGGGGGTGCCGGTGGTGGAGGAGCTGGGCTTCGGCCACGGCGAGAGCAACGCGACGGTGCCGCTGGGGGTGTCCGCCGTGCTCGACGCGGACGCGGGCACCCTGACGCTGGACGAGCCGGCCCTGCTCTGAGCCCGTGGGGCCCGGGACCGGCCCGCCCGGCCGGTCCCGTGGCCCGCTCGGCGGTGCGGTGCGCCGATCCGGCGGCACCGGCCGGTGCCGCCGAGGGACCCGCCGGTTCCGGGCCGCCGGTCACCGCCGCCCACTCGGCCCCGCCCCGGCGCCGACCGGGCCCCGCCCCGCCGACGCCGTCCCGGGAGCCGGAGGGCCCGCCCCGGCGCGCACGCTCCCGGGCCGCGGTCTCCGGGAAGCCGGCCCCGCCGCCCGTACCCCGGCGCGGGGTCAGCGCAGGGCCGCGTACCCCGGGCGGATGACCTCGTCGATCAGCCGGCGGCGCTCCGGCAGCGGCAGGAAGGCCGCCTCGACCGCGGCCACCGTCAGCTCCTCGAAGACCTCGGGACCGTATCCGAAGGCCGTCGCCATGTGCGCGAACTCCTGGCTCATCGTGGTCCCCGACACCAGCCGGTTGTCCGTGTTGAGCGTGGTGCGGAAGCCGAGCCGGCGCAGCAGGTCGACCGGGTGGGTGGCGTAGTCCTTCGCGGCGCCCGTCTGGAGGTTGGAGGTCGGGCAGACCTCCAGGGCGATCCCGTTGTCCCGGACATAGGCCGCGAGGCGGCCCAGCGTGGCGGTGCCGTCCTCGTGGACGGTGATGTCGTCGGTGATCCGCACCCCGTGCCCGATCCGCTCGGCGCCGCAGATCTGCACCGCCTCGTGGATGGACTCCGCGCCGACGGCCTCGCCCGCGTGGATGGTGAAGTGGCAGTTGTGCCGCTTCAGGTGCCGGAAGGCGGGCAGGTGGCGGGCGGGCGGATTGCCGATCTCGCCGCCCGCGATGTCGAAGCCCGCGACCCCGTTGTCGCGGTGGGCGACGGTCAGCTCCGCTATCTCCAGGGAGCGGTCGGTGTGGCGCATCCCGGTGAGCAGGGCGCGCACCGTGATCCGTCCGCCGCTGCGGCGCTCGCCCTCGCGGAATCCGGTGTTGACGGCCTCGACCACCTCGTCCAGGGTCAGCCCCCGCTCCAGGTGCTGCTCGGGGGCGTACCGCACCTCGGCGTAGACCACGCCGTCGTCCGCCAGGTCCTCGGCGCACTCCGCCGCGATCCGCTCCAGCGCCTCACGGGTCTGCATCACCGCGCAGGTGTGGGCGAAGGTCTCCAGATACCGCTCCAGCGAGCCGGAGTCCGCCGCGTCCCGGAACCAGACCGCGAGCGCGGCCGGGTCCTCGGTGGGCAACTGGCGGTAGCCGTGCTCCCGGGCCAGTTCGATGATCGTCGCGGGGCGCAGCCCGCCGTCGAGGTGGTCGTGGAGTACGGCCTTGGGCGCGCGGAGGATGTCAGACAAGTGCATGGCCCGGGAGTGTACGGCACGGCGGCGCGCGGCGCTTCGGCGGTCAGTTCGACTGCACCACGGGGAGCGCCGGAGCGCCGGTCGGCAGCATGTGCTTCGCCGCCAGGACCGGGGTGTCCCCGCTCCGCACCACCTGGGTGACCAGCACGGCCGGGGTGTCCGGCGCGCGGTCGAGCTGCTCCCCGCGCCGCTGCCCCAGCAGGGTCGCGCTCACGGCGCTGTGCGCGGTCAGGGCGAGCCCCCGGGAGGCGGAGCAGAGCACCGAGAGCATCGACCCGTCCCCGGCGCCGGGCGAGCGCAGCGCCCCGGCGAACGCCGGATGCGCCCTCTCCAGTACGTCGTCGGGGGCCGCCCACTCCTGGCTGAGCACCCCTGCCGTCCCCTCGCCGGTCAGTACCGACTCCCAGAACCGCAGCTCGGAACCGGCCGGGGCGAGCAGCTGCTGGGTGCTGAAGTCGGTCGGCTCCTCGACGGCGCGCAGCAGCGGGCGCACCCGCAGCGCCGGGCCGGCCGCGAGCAGCTCCTCCAGGGGGCGCAGCAGCTCGTAGCCGCGCCGAGGGGGGCTGTCGTTGACGGTTCTGCCCACCCCCCGGCGCACCGAGAGCAGGCCGTCCTCCTGGAGCAGCAGCAGCGCCTCGCGCAGGGCGGGCCGGCTCACCCCCAGCTCGGTCGCGAGACGCGGCTCGGACGGCAGGGTGGAGCCCGGGGGATAGGTGCCGTCGTGGATGGCGTCCGCGATCCGCTCGTACAGGACGACGACCGGCCTGCGCTGCGGGCGGCTGACTGTCACGGGCTCCTCCTGGGGTGCTGCTGGGGTGCTGCGTATCCGGATGCCATGGAACGGTCTCAGCTTGTCAGACAGGGAGCGGGTGTGGGGTCGCTGTCTCACCCGTACGGCCCGCTCCACCGCACCACCGGCCCGGCCCGGGCCCATTCTGGTGCCATGAGCGCCAGGAAATCACCGGAAGCCGGGAGGGGCGGCGTCGGGGAGTGGTTCACTCCCGCGAGGACCGCGGTCACCGTGCTCGCGGTCCTCGCCGTCGTCCTCATCGCCGAGAACACCGGGGAGGTCAGGATCAGGGTGCTGATCCCCGTGGTCACCATGCCGCTCTATCTGGCGCTGCTCGCGATGTTCGTCATCGGCGCGCTCTGCGGGGGCCTTCTCTTCCGCCGCCGCCCCCGCTGACCCCCGGGCCGGGTGGATAGCCTGGCCGGATGCCCGCCACCGCCCCGGACCCCGCCGACGACCGGTCCCCCGACTCCGCCGCCGGAGCCCCCGCCCCGGCTCCCGCCCCCGCCCCCGCCGTCGGGCCCGTCACCCGCGCCCTCCCGGCGCCCGTCCCGCTGGCCACCGGCCCCCGGACCGTGATCCGCGCCCTCACCCCCGGCGACGGCGCCGAGTTCACCGCCGGGGCCCGGGCGAGCACCGGCCTCCACCGGCCCTGGCTCTTCCCGCCCCGCACGGACCGCGCGTACGAGGAGTACGCGGACCGGCTCATCGAGGACCCGGCCCGCGCGGGCCTTCTCGTCCTGGAACGCGCGTCGGGCCGGATCGCCGGCTTCATCAACATCAACAACATCGTCGCCGGCGCCTTCCGCGGCGGCGCCCTCGGCTACGGCGCCTTCGCCCACGCCGCCGGGCGCGGGCTGATGGGCGAGGGCCTCTCCCTGGTGCTGCGGTACGCCTTCGGCCCGCTGGGGCTGCACCGCCTGGAGGCCAATGTCCAGCCGGGGAACACCGCCTCCATCGCGCTGGTGCGCCGCGCGGGCTTCCGGCTGGAGGGCTTCTCGCCCGACTTCCTCCACATCGACGGCGCCTGGCGCGACCACGAACGCTGGGCGATCACCAGCGAGATGCTCCCGCCCGACGGCCGCGCCGAAGTCCGGCGCGCGTGACCCCTGTTCGGCGCGGCGGCGAGACGGTTCCATGGTCACCGGGCCGCCCGCGCCGTAGGCGGCCCTTCCGCGAGTGAAGCGAGGTTGCCTTGGCCACGACCGTGCGGCGTACCGTACTGACCCTCCCCGCCGCGCCCGTGGGCCCGGCGAATCCGCTGCCCGCGCTCCGCCCGCTCCCGGCTCCGCACTCCGTCGACGAGCGCACCCGGCGCGATCTGCCGCGCGACATGGCCCGCCAGATCGGGTACGAGCCGCCGCGCACCGTGCTGCCCGCGCGGATGCTCGACGGCTACGGCCGCGACCGCGCCCCCGCCGGATTCGACGCCGTCGTCATCGAGAACGAGCGGCTGCGGGCCACCGTGCTGCCGGGCCTCGGCGGCCGGGTCCACTCGCTGTACCACAAGCCCACCGACCGGGAACTCCTCTACCGCAACCCCGTCTTCCAGCCCGCCGACTTCGCCCTGAACGGCGCCTGGTACTCCGGTGGCATCGAGTGGAACATCGGCGCCACCGGCCACGGGACCCTCTCCGTCGCCCCGCTGCACGCGGCCGTCGTCCCCGCCCCCGACGGCGGGGAGATGCTCCGGCTCTGGGAGTGGGAGCGGCTGCGCGATCTTCCGTTCCAGGTCGATCTGTGGCTGCCCGCCGACTCCGACTTCCTCCATGTCGGCGTACGCGTCCGCAATCCGCACGAGCGGCCGGCACCGGTCTACTGGTGGTCCAACACCGCCGTCCCGGAGCACGGGCGGACCCGGGTCATCGCCCCCGCCGACGAGGCCTGGTACTTCGGCTACGAGCGCACCCTGCGCCGGGTGCCGGTGCCGGACTACCGGGGCGAGGACCGGACGTACCCGCTGCGCAGCGAACACCCCGCCGACTACTTCTACGAGGTGCCCGCCGGCGCCCGCCCGTGGATCGCCGCGCTCGACGGCGACGGCCGGGGCCTGGTCCAGACCTCCACCGACACCCTGCGCGGCCGGAAGCTCTTCCTCTGGGGCTCGGGCAGCGCGGGCCGGCGCTGGCAGCGCTGGCTGACCGAGCCGGGCACGGGCGGATACGCGGAGATCCAGGCCGGACTCGCCCGCACCCAGCTGGAGCACATCCGTCTCGACGAGGGCGCCGAGCTGAGCTGGCTGGAGTGCTACGGGCCCCTGGGCGCCGACTCCGGCACGGTGCACGGCAACAACTGGGCCGCCGCCTGCGCCGAGGTCGAGGCCCGGCTCGCCGGCGCCCTGCCGCGCCGGGCGGTGGAGGCCGCGTACACGGCCTGGCTGCCGCACGCCGACAGCGAACCGGCGCGCACCCTGGCCACCGGCTCCGGATGGGGCGCGCTCGAAGTGCTCCGCGGCGGGCTGAAGCTGCCCGGGACGCCCTTCGGGGAATCCACCCTCGGCGACGAACAGGCCCCCTGGCGCGCCCTGCTGACCACCGGGGTGCTCCCCGAGCCCCGCAGGGTCGCCCCGCCCGGGCCCTCGCTCGTCTCCCCGCACTGGCGGGACATGCTGGAGACCGCCCCGGCCGACCCGCTCACCGAGTACCACCTCGGCGTCGCCCAGTGGCACGCCGGCGATCTGGCCCAGGCCGTCCGGAGCTGGGAGCGCGGTCTCGCCCTCGCCCCCTCCCGCTGGCCGCTGCTGCGCGCGCTGGCCGTCGCCGACGAGGAGGGCGGCCACGGGGAGCGCGCCGCCGACCGCTATCTGGAGGCGTTCGACGACCTCTGCCAGGAGCGCCGCGACGACGGCGAGAGCTGGACGGCGGCGACCGCCGCGCTCGCCCGCGAGGCGATCGACGCGCTGCGCCGCGCGGGCCGCGCCGCCGAGGCCCGCTCGGTCTGGGACCGGCTGCGCCCCGAGATCCGGGCCCGGGGCCGGTTCCGGCTGCTCCACGCCCGGCTGCTGCTGGCCGAGGGCCGGCGCGAGGAGGCCCGCGCCGTCTTCGACGAGGGCATCGAGGTGGCGGATCTGCGGGAGGGCTCGGAGATCCTGGGCGAGGTCTGGGCCGAACTGACCGACGATCCGCTGCCCGAGGCGTACGACTACCGGATGCGGCCCCACCGCGCGCCGTAGGGTCTTTCGTCTGGATCTTGCCGGGCTCGTGCGCCCCGGCACCTCGCCGCGCTGTCGTCCATCACCCATGGCCCCCTGCGCCCTGGCGGGCGCGGGAGGTACCCCCACCGCGCGCCGTAGGAGCGGCGCCGGGCCCCCCGCGCACGGGCGTGTTCCCGCGCACGGGCGGGCCCGGGTGTCAGACGGACACCTTGCGGTCCACGTACTCGAAGACGGAGCCGTCGGGGTGGACGGCGATCAGATTCCGGCCCGCCGGGGTCGGCACCGGGCCCGCGACGATCCGCGCGCCGACCTCGGAGAGGGCGGTGTGCGCCTCCTCCACGTCCTGGACCGCGATCGTCGCCGTCACCTTGCGCAGCACATCGATCTCCGCGGCCGGGCCGCTCATCAGCAGGAAGCAGCCGACCGCCGCGACCGAGACACCCCCGCGCTCGAAGCGCTGCGGGGTGCTTCCGGTGAGCCGTGCGTAGACCGCCGTGGCCGCGTCCAGGTCGTCGACACAGATACGCAGCGTGGTTCCGAGGATCTCCATGACGGCGAGCCTAGTTCGGGTCGGAATCGATTGTCCCGCGCTCCCGCTGATCGGGCGCGCGCCGCACGGGACAGGGCCGGCGCCCCGGCGCTCAGGCGCGGCAGAGCAGTTCGCCGTGCGGGACCATGAACCAGGCGTCCGGGTGGGCGCCCCACTCCCGCCAGCCCTCCGCCACCGCCGCGAGCCGCGCGGTGGTGGTGTGGCCGCCGTCCACCGCGAGCCCGGCGTAGGAGGAGGCGGTCGTCCGGTCGGCCCACAGGCCGCTCCACCACGCGCGCTCGTCCGGGGTGGCGTAACACCAGGTGGAGGCCGTCGCGGTGAGATCGGTGAAGCCCGCGGCACGGGCCCAGGAGAGCAGCCGGCGCCCGGCGTCGGGCTCCCCGCCGGAGGCCCGGGCCACCCGGTGGTAGAGCTGGAGCCACTCGTCCAGCACCGGGGCCCCCGGGAACCAGGTGAAGGCGCCGTAGTCGGCGTCCCGTACCGCGACGATCCCGCCGGGGCGGCAGACCCGGCGCATCTCGCGCAGCGCCCGCACCGGGTCGCCCAGGTGCTGGAGCACCTGGTGGGCGTGGACCACGTCGAAGGAGTCATCGGGGAAGCCGAGTTCATTGACATCGGCCACGGCGAACCCGGTGTGTCCGAGCCCCCGTCCGGCCGCGAACTCCCGCGCCCGCTCGACGATCCCGGGCTCCCGGTCCACCCCGGTGACCCACCCGCCCGGGACCAGCTCCGCCAGATCGGCGGTGATGGTCCCGGGGCCGCAGCCGACGTCCAGGACCCGCATCCCGGGTCTCAGCTCGCCGACGAGGTACGCGGCGGAGTTGGCGGCCGTCCGCCAGGTGTGGGAGCGGAGCACGGACTCATGGTGGCCATGGGTGTACACGGCGGTCTCGCGCGGCATGGCGAACCTCCCTCTCGATGGCTCCCCATGGTCCCACTCAACTCATATGATGAGACCGGGTGTCTTGCCATGCGGACGCTCGCGAGTCGGCGGGGCGGGGCTCAGAGCAGGTTCTGCGGCCGGTACACCGTCAGCACCCCGGCCGCCTTGTCCACCGTCAGCTCCGCCGGGGCCTCCACCACCTCACCGTCGTACGCCATCGGCGTGCCCGGCTCCAGACCGGTGATCCGCAGCCGGTGCAACTGCTCCGCCGCGTGGACCGGGGAACGGCTCAGCGGGCCCGCGAGGGCCGCCGCCAGCAGCCGCAGCCCCGGCCACCGGCCGCCGTGGACCACCCGTACGTCCAGCAGCCCGTCGGAGAGGTCCTGGCGGTGCCCCGGGGTCGGCCCCATCCGCTGGTAGATCCCGTTCCCGGCGAACAGCAGCCACATCGGGCGCTCGCGGCCCTGCACCCCGGCCCTGAGCGGCCTGCCGTGCCGCAGCACCCGCGCCGCCGCCAGAATCCCGGCCGGCCAGCCGCCGATCCTCGGGGACCAGCGCTCCCGGATGTTCACCAGCTCCGGATAGACACCCAGACTGAAGGTGTTGAGGAAGTAACCGGGCCGGGACCCTTCCCCCTCCGGGTCATCCGCGCCGCCCGGACCCGGTGTGAAACGGCCCAGGTCGACCCGGACCGCGTCGCCGCTCTCCAGCGCCCGGCAGGTGTCGTCGAAGGTCTCGATCCCGAGGTCGTACGCGAAGTGGTTGAAGGTGCCGCCGGGGAACACCGCCAGCGGCACCCCCCGCTCCACCGCGACCGCCGCCGCGCCGTTGATCGTGCCGTCCCCGCCGATGATGCCCAGCGCCCGGCCGCGCTCGGCCGCCTTCTCCAGCTCCTGGTCCAGCTCGCCGGGCCCGCACTCCACGAACTCCGCCAGCGGCAGGGCCTCGCGCACCAGCGCCGCCGAGCCCGCCGAACCCGCGTCCCGGTTGGTCACGACCACCAGCCCCTCGCCCTGCGGCAGTGCCGGGGCCTCGGCCTGCGCCCGGCCGGGCGGCGGCAGCTGGGACCTGGTCGGCACCATCCCGCGCACCGCGAACGCCGCCCCCACCCCGAGGGCCGCGCCCACCAGCACATCGCTCGGATAGTGCGCGCCCGTGTACACCCGGGAGAACGCCACCGAGGCCGCCACCGGCGCGACCACCGCGCCCCAGCCCTTCGACTCCAGCGCGACACCCGTCGCGAAGGCCGCCGCCGACGCCGAGTGGCCCGAGGGGAAGGAGGTGGTGAACGGCTGCCGCTTGAGCTGCCGTATCACCGGCACCGTGTCGATCAGCGGGCGCGCCCGGCGCACCGAGCGCTTGCCCACCGTGTTGATGACCGCCGAGGCCAGCGCCAGCGACGCCATCCCGCGCACCGCCGCCCGCCGTGAGCGGACGCCCCGGCCCAGCACCGCGATCCCGGCCGCCGCACCCAGCCAGAGCAGCCCGTGGTCCGCGCTGTGGCTCAGCCGGGGCAGCACCGGCTCGGCCCCCGGCCAGCGGCGGGCGGCGACGGTGGCGAAGACCTTGCGGTCCCAGCGGCCGAGCAGCGCCGGCACTCCCTGCCGGGGAGGCGGATTTCCTTGTGTGTACGGAGTGGACATGGGTCGCGGTTACCCCGTAACCCGGGATGCCACGCCGGGCACCGCCCATTTCGCCGCGCCGGGCGCACCGCCCCGCCGGGACCGCCGCGCCGGGACCGCCCCGCCGGGACCGGCGCGCCGCGGGTCTGTCGCCGGGGGCCGCCCTGCCCCTAGGATCACCGCCATGGCCATCGCCCCGGACGCCGGTACGCCCGCAGTGCCCGTGTGCCGCCGCGCGCCCTCCTGTCCCCGCTGACGCACGCGGCCTCGTGCCGCCCCCGTGAGACAGCGGCCGTGATGCCCGCCGCCGTTCCCGCCGTGAGTCCTGTTCCCCGTGTCCTGTTCCCCGTGTCCCGTGCCCCGTGCACGCGGGCACCCCGTGTTCCCAGGAGACCTCCGTGCCCGCTTCCCCCGACCGCCGCCGGCTGCTGAGACTGCTCGCGGCGGCCCCGGTGACCGCGTCGGCGCTGGCCGCCGCCGGCACCGCCCCCGCGCGGGCGGTGCCCGCCCCGGCCGCCGCCGGGACGGTCAAACCGCTGCCGCCCGAGCACTTCACCGTCCACGGCACCAACGCCGAGACCGTCTTCTCCTCCCTGCGCGACACCGGAACGCTCACCCCCGCCGATCGCTTCTTCGTCCGCAACCACACCTCCACGCCCCTCATCGGCGAGCGCGACTGGAGGCTGACCGTCTGGGGCAGCGGGCTGCACGGGAGCCGGCCGGTGGAGTTCAGCTACGACCAGCTCCGCTCGATGCCCTCGGTCAGCCGCACCGCCCTCGTCGAGTGCGCGGGCAACGCCCGGAGCCACTTCGCCAGTCAGCAGGGCGAGACCGTCAGCGGCACCCCCTGGACCCTCGGCGCCGTCGGCGCGGCCCGCTGGCGCGGGGTGCCGCTCCGCGATGTCCTGCACCGCGCGGGTCTCTCCTCGACCGCCGTCGACATCATGCCCAGCGGGCTCGACGGCGAGGTCGTCAGCGGCGGAGTGAACCTCGGGCGGGTGCGCCGGCCGCTGCCCGTCGCCAAGGCCCTCGACGATGTGATCCTCGCGTACGAGATGAACGGCGAGCCCCTCCCGTACGACCACGGCTTTCCCGTCCGGGTGATCGTTCCCGCCTGGATAGGGATCGCGTCGGTGAAGTGGGTCGGTGACATCGAGGTCAGCGACACACCGCTCGCCTCGCCCTGGAACACCCAGCTCTACCGGCTCTTCGGCGCCGCCCACCCGCCCGGCGGCAGCGCGCCGCTGACCCGGCAGACCGTCAAGAGCGCCTGGGAGCTGCCGAGCGGGGCGGCGCTGGAGGCGGGCCGGAACCACCGCCTCACCGGCCGCGCCTGGTCGGCCGCCGCGCCCGTCCGGCACGTGGAGATCAGTACCGACGGCGGGGTGGGGTGGCGGCGGGCCGCGCTCCACGACACCCCGCGGCCCGGCGGCTGGGTCCGCTGGTCGGCCCAGTGGTGCCCGGGGGTCACCGGGCCCGCGCGGCTGCTCGCCCGTACCACCGACACCGCCGGGAACACCCAGCCCGAGCGGACCGTCCACAACACCCAGGGGTACCTCTTCGACGCGGTGGTGCGTCACCCCGTCACCGTCGTCTGACGCGCCGCCGCCGCCCTCCGTTTGTATAAAGGAGTCACGGAGGTGACGCCATGGCGGACACGCCCCCCGAGGGGCACGGGCCCGTCCGCTACGGCCCGGGCGTGCCCGGAACCGGTCTGCCCGTCCCCGGTGAGCTGGCCGGTGTGCTGGCCGCGGCGGCCGGTGCGCCGGGGGAGCCGCCCGGCGGCGGGGCGGTGCTGCGGGAGGCCGCGCGCGGGTACTGGTGGCGGCGCGGGCTGCACAGTGCCGCCGAGGACCTGGTGGCCGCCGCCGGGCCGCAGCCGCTGCTCCTCGCGCTCCTCGGCGCGTACACCGGGGACGACGCGCGGGGCGGCGACGTCCTGATGTCGCGCCCCTGCCCCGCGTGGTGGGCCCCGCAGGCCCGGCTGCTGGGGAGGGGCGCGTACCGGGTCCCGACCCCCGCCGAGTGCGGCGGGGTGCCCGATCCGTTCGCGCTGCTGGAGACCGTGCGGCGGGTGCGGGCGGAGGGGGGTGCGCCCAGGGTGCTGCTGCTCTCCGTCGCGGACGATCCGACCGGGACGGTGGCACCGCCGGAGACCGTGCGCGAGACGTGCGAGGCGGCGGTGGGGGAGGGGCTGCACATCATCAGCGACGAGAGCTGGCGGGACACGGTGCACCGGCCGCGCGAGACGGTGCTGGTGAGCCCCGCGGAGATGTGCCCCGGCGACGTGACCGTCCTCAGCGACCTGGCGGGCGCGCTGCTGCCGCCGTCCTGGCCCGCCGCCGTCGCCCGCTTTCCGCCGACCGCGGCGGGGGCGGCGCACCGGGACCGGGTGCTGGACTTCCTCGCCGCGCTCGGGGCGGCGGTGGCGGGGCCCGTCGCGGCGGCGGCGGCGCACGCGCTCGACGAGCCCGGGGGGCTGGTCGGGCTGCGGGAGCGGGGGGTCGAGGGGTACGCCCGGGTGGGGGCCGAGGTGCACCGGGCGGTGCTCGCCTGCGGCGGGCTGGCCAGGCCGCCGGTGGCGGGGCGGCATCTGTACGCGGATTTCGGGCCGCTGCGGGAGGGGTTGGGGTGGTGCGGGGTGGGGGACTCCATGGAGCTGGAGGAGTATCTGTCGGCGCGGCTGGGGGTGCCTGTGCCCGGGGGGCACCGCTTCGGCGATGAACTCGGCGCCCTGCGGGCCCGCCTGCCGACGGCGCCTTTCCTGTCCGCCGCCCTCCTGCCTCACCTCACCACAACCCTGACGCCCCACGCCTCGAACTCTTGATTCGCGCCTCAGCTCCCTCTGCGAGGTGCCTCCGGCGGGGCCGGGTGGATTGCTCAGCTCGGCGGCGGGGCTGAGCAAACCCAGCCGGTCTGGGGGCACCTCCCGGAGGCGGCTCTGGGGGAGTTTGAGGACGTGCCCTGCACCCCGGGTGGCCCGAGCATTCTCAGCGTGTCCGGCGTTTGAGGACGGACCCTGGTCCACAGGTGCCCGCACGGTGCGGGTCCCGGTCGGGGGCCGGCCCCCGAACCCCCGCTCCTCAATCGCCGGAGGGGCTGGATTTCGTGCCCCGGCTCTCCGGCGGGGCCGGGCAAAACCAGCCCGGCCCGGGGCGCCTCCCGGAGGTCGCTTGAGGACGAACCCCGCGGGGTCAGGCGGGGCGGCCCTGGCTGCCGGGGGTGGGGCGGCGGAGGCGGCGCCAGAGGATCGGGGCGCCGCTGATCGCCACCGTCAGCGCCACCGCCACCACCACCCCCTTCCACGCCTGGTCGAACAGCACCCCACCCAGAATCCCGATCAGCTGATACGTCACCGCCCACGCCAGACACGCCGGCACATCCCCCCGCACAAAACTCCGCAGCGGCATCCGCGCCAGCAGACACGCCATCATCACCGGAATCCGCCCCGCCGGAATCAGCCGGGAGAGCACCAGCACCGCCACCCCGTGATCCTCCAGCTTCCGCCGCGCCTGCTCCAGCCGCTCCTCCGGCGCATGGCTCCGCAGCTGCTCCAGCCAGCGGGAGCCGTTCCTGGAGCGCACCCCGCGCTGCCCGAGCCAGTACAGCGTCACATCCCCGAGGAGCGCCGCGCCCGCCGCCACCAGGAAGATGAACAGCAGCGTCAGCGGCGACGACTGATGGAAGGCCACCACCGCCGCCGAGCTGACCACCGCCCCCGTCGGCACCACCGGCACCAGCGCCCCCAGGGCCACCAGCAGAAAGATCGACGGGTACCCCACCGCCTGCTGGGTGGACTCCGGCGGCAGCGCCGCCAGGAACTCCGAGACCCGCCCCACCGCGTCCGACAGCGAACTCACCGTGCGGCCTCCGGCCTGAACCGTTCCCCGTGCCCCAGCCGGCACACCGACACCCCGGGCGCGAGCACGGCGGCCTTCCGCACGAACTCGTCGCCCGGGGCGTAGAACTCATGCGGCCGGACCCCGTCCATCCCGATCGGCCAGTACGTCCCGTAATGCACCGGAACCGCCCATCTCGGTCTCAGTGCCGCGAGCGCCAGCGCCGCGCGGCCCGCGTCCAGGTGGCCATGGCCCAGATAGGGCCCCCACCCGCCGACCGGCAGCAGCGCCGTGTCCACCTCGCCGACCTCCTCGGCCATCGAGTCGAAGAGCCCGGTGTCCCCGGCGAAGTACGTCCGTGTCTCCCCGCTGATCACGAACCCGAGCGCGGGCGAGCGCTGCGGGCCGACCGGCAGCCTGCGCCCGTCGTGCCGCGCCGGCACCGCCCGTACCGTCAGCCGCCCCACCCGCACCTCGTCCCCGGGCCCCACCTCGCTCACCCGCAGCCCCAGCCGGGTCACCCCCGGCACCGCCCGCGCGGCCCCGCGCGGCACGATCAGCCGCGTCCCGGGCGCCAGCCGGCCCAGCGACGGCAGATGCAGATGGTCGGAGTGCAGATGCGAGACCAGCACGGCGTCCGCCTCCGCCGCCTCGGGCGGCGGCACCGCCCCGCACCGCCGCCGCAGATGCGCGAGCCGCCGGACGAACAGCGGATCGGTCAGCACCCGGGTCCCGGAGTCCTCGACCGTGCAGGTGGCATGACCCCACCAAGTGACCTCCACCGGCACGCGACCCTCCCAGCTCCCGACGCTTTCCCTACGAGCCTATGGCCTGACCGGCCCGCCCGGCCGGGGGATAGGCTCGGCGCGAACGACGAGAGCAGGGTGAACGACCATGAACGGCTTACGCGTGGCGACCATCGCCAGCCTGACCCCCCTCGAAGAGCTGGACCGGGAACCCTTCCTGGTCGACACCCGGGGCCAGCAGGCCATGTGCGCCCGCTGGGCGGCCGAGCGCGGCCACACCGTCACCAGACACCTCCTCTTCTACGGGCTCCGCCCCGACCACCGGGGACTGTGGGCCGATGTGGACGACGGCCAGGTCGATCTCTTCCTCGTCCCCACCGGGAAGGTGCTGGCCCGCGCCCTGACCTCGGTGGCCGACTTCGCCGCCGAGTGCGCGCGCCGGGGCGTACCGCTGGAGACGGCGGGCGAGGACGAGCCGGTGTACGACGCCGCCATGAAGGCGGATGTCCACCGCCGGCTCTCCATGCCGACCGCCGGCTACGACGGCTGCTGACCGCCCCGCCCCCTCGCGCCACCCCTCCCCGTCCCGAGCGGTCCGCGCGCTGTGCCACGCTGGAGGACGATTCGGGACGAGGTGACGGTGTGACCGCAGGGCGATGGCGCAGGGCGGGGAGTGCCCTGCTGCGGGTGGTCGTGGTGTGGGCGGTCTCCACGCTGACGATGCTGGCGCTCGCCGGTGCCCTGCCGGACTTCCGGCTCCAGGGCCCCGACGGCGACAGCGTCACCCGCACCGCGCTGACCGCCGCCTGGGGCGCCGGGGCCTTCGGCCTGCTCACCGCGCTGGTCTGGCCGCTGGTGGTGCGCGCCCTGCTGCTGGTGCCCGCCCTCGTCCTCGGTCTGCTGGTCTTCTTCCTCAACGGCTCGCTGCTGCTGATCGCCCTGCGGCTGATCCCCGACGGGCGCGGCGACGCGGCCCCCGAGACGGCCGTCGTCGTCGCCGCGGTGATGTCGGCCGTCGCCTCCGCCACCTCCACCGCGCTCGCCGTGCGCGACGACACCGCCTACCGGCGCAGGCTCTCCCGGCTCGCCACCCGCCGCAGACGCCGCGCCGGGCAGGCCGGCGGCGACCCGGCCTGCCCGGGAATGCTCTTCCTCCAGCTCGACGGCGTCGGCCACGAGGTGCTGCTGCGCGCCGCCAAGGACGGGCTGATGCCCACCGTCGCCCACTGGCTCGACGGCACCCACCGGCTCACCCCCTGGCGCACCGACTGGTCCAGCCAGACCGGCGCCAGCCAGCTGGGCATCCTCCACGGCTCCAACCACGACGTCCCCGCCTTCCGCTGGTACGAGAAGGACCGCGGCCGGATCATGGTCAGCAACCGGCCCGCCAGCGCCGTCGAGCTCCAGCGCCGCGCCATCGAGCGGACCGGCGACGGAGGGCTGCTCACCTTCGACGGCGCGAGCCGGGGGAACCTCTTCAGCGGCGGGGCTGACCAGGTCGCCCTGGTGCTCTCCGTCTCCACCCGGCGCGGCCGGGCCAACCGCTCCCGGGCCGGCTACTTCGTCTACTTCTCCGACCCCGCGAACGCGGTCCGCACCGCGATCTCCTTCGTCGCCGAAGTGGTCCGTGAGCTGCGCCAGTCCACCCGTGCCCGGCTGCGCGGCGACACACCGAGGGTCCCGCGCGGCGGTCTCTACCCCTTCATCCGGGCGTTCGCCACCGTCGTCTCGCGCGATGTGGTGGTCGCCGCGGTGATCGGGGACATGCTGGCCGGCCGCACCTCCGTCTACGCCGACCTCGTCGCCTACGACGAGGTCGCCCACCACTCCGGGCCGCACAGCCGGGACGCGGGCCGGGTGCTCCAGTCCCTGGACCGCTCCCTCACCCTGATCTCCCAGGTCGCCGAGCACGCGCCGCGCGGCTACCGGATCGTGCTCCTCTCCGACCACGGACAGAGCCCCGGGGAGACCTTCGAGAGCGCCTACGGACTCACGCTGAAGGATCTTGTACGGGCCGGGTGCGGGCTGCCGGTGTCGCGGCGCGCCGAGCGCTCCCGGTGCGGCGCCGAGGCCCGGGACGCGGCCGGGGACGCTCTGCGCGGAGCCCTCCACCGGCGGCTGGCCGAGGGCGACCCGCTGCCCGAGGCGGGCCCGGACGCCGAGCCGGTCGTCCTCGCCTCGGGCAACCTCGCCCTGATCTCCTTCCCGGATGTGCCCGGACGCCTCAGCCGCGAACAGATCGAGGCCCGTCACCCCGCCCTGCTGAGCACCCTGGCCGACCACCCCGGCATCGGCTTCCTGCTGGTGCGCAGCGAACGGCACGGCTCGGTGGTGCTGGGCGCCGGCGGGGTCGAGGTGCCGATCGCGGAGCTGACCGACGACGGGCCGCTCGCCGGTTTCGGCAAGGGCGCGGCCGACGCCGTGCGCCGCACCGACACCTTCCCCCATGTCGCCGACATCATGGTCAACTCGATGTACGAGCCGGAGACCGGCCGGGTGCACGCCTTCGAGGAGCAGATCGGCTCGCACGGCGGCCTCGGCGGCGAGCAGTCCCAGCCGTTTCTGCTCTATCCGGCGGATCTCTCCCCGCCCGTCGACGACGGCGCCGAACTCGTCGGCGCGGAGAGTGTGCACCGGGTGCTGCGGCACTGGCTGCGGGAGTGCGCGGGACCCCAGGTGCCGGTGCCTCCCTCCGACGGCCCGGACAGCGCTGAGGGCTCCGGCCCGAACGGCCCGAACGGCCCGAACGGCCCGAACGGCCCGAACGGCCCGGACAGCCCGGTCGGCCCGGGCGGCTCGGATAGCGTGGGCGCGAGCTGAAGCACCGCCGCAGGCCCCCGCAGCCCAGCCGAGGAGGTTTCCCGTGCGCGCCGTTGTGTTCGAGGAGTTCGGTGGTCCGCTCTCGGTGACGGAGGTGCCCGACCCGCGGCCGGCACCCGGTGGCGCGGTGGTCCGTGTCGAGGCCACCGGGCTGTGCCGCAGCGACTGGCACGGCTGGATGGGCCACGACACCGGGATAGCCCTGCCGCATGTGCCCGGCCACGAGCTGTCCGGAGTGGTCGCGGCGGTGGGCGCCGGGGTGCTGCGGTGGCGGCCGGGCGACCGGGTCACCGTGCCGTTCATCTGCGCGTGCGGCCGGTGCGAGCCCTGTGCCCGGGGCGCGCAGCAGGTGTGCGAGCGGCAGCGGCAGCCCGGGTTCACCGACTGGGGGTCGTTCGCCCAGTACGTCTCCCTGCACCGGGCCGACACTAATCTGGTCGCCCTGCCCGAAGCGCTCTCCTTCGCCACGGCGGCGGCCCTGGGCTGCCGCTTCGCCACCGCCTTCCGCGCGGTGACCGGACCGGGCCGGGTGCGGGCGGGGGAGTGGGTCGCGGTGCACGGCTGCGGCGGGGCCGGCCTCTCGGCGGTGATGATCGCCGCCGCCTGCGGGGCCCGGGTGGTCGCGGTCGACATCTCCCCGGGCGCGCTGGAGCTGGCCCGGGCCTGTGGCGCCGAGGTCTGTGTGGACGCGGCCTCCGGCGAGAGCGTGCCGGCGGCGGTCCGCTCGGCCACCGGCGGCGGCGCCCATCTCTCCCTGGACGCCCTGGGCTCCCCGGTGACCTGCCTCAACTCCCTGGAGAGCCTGCGGCCCCAGGGCCGCCACGTGCAGGTGGGCCTGCTGCCCGCCGGGGTCCATCTCCCGCTGGACCGGGTGGTCGCGCTGGAGCTGGAGATCCTCGGCAGCCACGGCATGGCCGCCCACGCCTACCCGGCGATGATGTCCCTGGTCGCGACCGGTGCGCTCCGGCCCGAGCTGCTGATCACCGGTGAGCTGGGGCTGCACGGCGCGCCGGACGCCCTGGCGGCGCTGGGTGCGTCCCCGGTGCCGGGCATCACGGTGATCCGCCCGCAGCACCAGGACTGACCCGCGCCCTGATCCGCGCCGGGACCGGGCCGCGCCGGGCGCCGGCCCCGGGTCCCGCCCGCGTACGCACCGGGGACGCCGCCCGCCATTACCCCGCGCGTCATCGACCGGCCCCCACTCCGTCGAGCACTGTGGTGCGGACGGAACCCGGGCGGCGCACTCCGCCCGGGTTCCCTCCCCGACCAGGCGCCACAACCCCCGACGGAGGCCGATCCGCCATGACCGCCACGCTTCTCACCGGTATCGCCCGCACCACCGAGCCGGGGACCGCGCTCCGCCGCTTCCTGGCCCTCGACGCCGTGGTGACCGGGGTCAACGGGCTCGTCTGTCTCGTCGCCCCGGGCCCCCTCGCCCGGCTCCTCGGCCTCGACCGGAGTCTTCTCCTGGTGCTCGGCGCCGCGCTGCTCCTCTACGCGGCCGGTGTCGCCGCCGTCGCCGCCCGCCCCCGGCCCGCCGGCCTCGCCGTCCGGGCCGTCGTCGAGGCCAATCTGCTGTACGCCGCCGTCAGCGTCGCCGCGCTCGCCCTCTGGCTCGACCCGACCACGGCGGGCGCCGTCTGGATTCCGGTCCAGGCGCTGACCGTGGCCGCTCTCGCCGTGCTCCAGTTCTCCGCGCTGCGCGCCCGCGCTACGGAGTGAGGGAGCGCAGATACGCGACGGTCGCCGGGTCCGCCGGCAGCATGGTCTCGATGGCCAGCTCGGCGACCGTCACATCCATCGGTGTGTTGAACGTCGAGATCGACGACACGAACGACAGCACCCGCCCCTCGTGCTCGACCACCATCGGCAGGGCGAAGTACGGGTACGGAAACGTCTCGTCCCCGCTCCGGCCGTCGCCGCCCTCCGGCACCGGGTAGGCGGCGACCTCCTCGTACAGCTCCCGCAGGGCGTCGGAGCGGACCAGGGCGATCTGGCGCTCCATCTGGTGCAGCAAGTGGCCGCGCCACTCCCGCAGATTGCGGATGCGCGGGGCGAGCCCCTCGGGGTGGAGCGTGATCCGCATCGCGTTGAGCGGCGGGGTCAGCAGATGCTCCGCCACACCGTCCAGCAGCATCGTGATCCCCCGGTTGGCCGCCACCACCCGGTACAGGCCGTCCACGACCAGCGCCGGATAGGGCTCATAGCCCCGGAGCAGCCGGTCCAGGGCCTCCCGCAGCGTCCCCATCGAGGGGTCGTCGAGCGGGGTCTCCGCGTACCGGGGGGCGTAACCGGCGGCGAGCAGGAGGGAGTTGCGCTCCCGGACGGGGACGTCCAGATGCTCCGCCAGCCGCAGCACCATCTCCTCGCTGGGGCGCGAACGGCCCGTCTCCACGAAGCTGATGTGGCGCGCCGACGAGTCCGCGCGCAGCGCCAGTTCCAGCTGGCTCACCCGCCGGCGCTCCCGCCAGCCGCGCAGCAGAGGGCCGACACCCGTACGGGTCACCGCAGTCGTCATGTCCAGACCGTAGTACGGCGCGCGGCCCGGGTGGCCCGAGGGGGGTCAGTCCTGCCAGTCCCGCGCATCGCTCAGCAGCGCCGCCACGGTCCCGTCGATGTCCAGGGCGCCGGCCTCCAGATCGGCCGGGACCGCCGCGTAGGTGCGGAGGAGGAAGTGGCGCAGCCGCCCGGTGGAGAACCGCAGCAGCGCCACTCCCTGCGACGACCGCAGCTCCACCGCCGTCCGGCCCCGGCCGCAGGGCCGGACGCGCACATCGCCCACGCCCGAGGGGGCCCGCAGCCCCGCCTCCAGCAGCGCTCGGGCGAAAGTCCAGGTCACCCCGGTGCCATTGAGCGACATGTCCGCGGAGAAGGTCATATGGACCGCGAGCGGGTCGTGCGCGCCGTAGGTCAGCCACACCGTCAGCGGGACGGGCCGAGGGGCGTCGCTGATGAGCTGGGCCGGGATGGGCTGTTCGACCGTGGGAATCACCGGGCGCTCCTCTGCTGCGGGTACAACTCCTCGCCCGTAAGACGGGGTTCGGGCCGCACCCGGCAGCACTCCGGCGCCACCAAGTGATGTGACGTGTATCACATGTCATGGGGTTCGAGGGGGAACCCGGTCAGCGGTGGGCTCCCTCCCCCCGAGACGATCTTCAGCTCCTCCTCCGTCAGCGGCGGGCCCGTCAGCGGCGACCGGCCGGGACCGCGCAGGGCGGCCACCACGATGTCCGGGTGCAGCCAGGACGACAGCGGCCGGGAGAGGGTGATCACATCGAGGAAGGCCCGGGTGAGCCGGGCGCGCCCCGTCGCCCCGTACGTCAGCCGGGTGGCGTAACGGTTCACCAGAGCCGATCCCGCGACCGGCCCCTGCCCGACCGCACCCGGGTACTGGATGTCCGTGGACGTCGCCAGATCCCAGGCGACGGAGACCGGCCGGGAGACGGCCCGCTGCACCCGGCGGGCGAACCCCGGCTCGTCGGGGCGGTGGCGCAGCAGCGCGCCGCGCAGCCCCACCAGCCCCTGCGCCGCGACGCTCATGCCCTGCCCGTACACCGGGTTGTAGGTGGCCACCGAGTCACCGACCGCGATGAACCCCTCCGGCCAGCGCGGGGCCCGCTCGAACCAGCGGCGCCGGTTGACCGTGGAGCGCGTCACCGCGACCTCGTCCGAGAGCGGCACCGCCCGCGAGATCAGCTCGCCCACGACGGGATGGCGCACCGCCGAGCGGGCGTACGGCTCGAACTCCTCCGGGTCCGCCGACGGCCGGCCGCCCCGGGTGCCCGAGAGCGTCACCATCCAGAGGCCGCCCTCCACCGGGACCAGCGTCGCCGTCCGGCCCGGGACCGGATCGCCGGGGTTCGCCTGGACATTGACGACGGGGAAGTCCCCGCTGTTCGCCGGGGCCCGGTAGAGCCGGGTCGCGTACACCAGACCCGAGTCGACCCGGCCCTCCTCGATGCCGCCGACGCCCAGCTCACCGAGCCAGCCCACGGCCCGCGAGCCCTGGCCGCAGGCGTCGACGACCAGATCGGCGGCCAGCGTCAGCTCCCGGCCCCCCGGGCCGCTCACCCGCACCCCCGTCACCCGGTCGGCGGAGCCCGCCAGCGACTCCACCGCGAACCCCTGGAGCAGGGTCACCGCCGGCCGTCCCAGCACCTGCTCGCGGAGGACCGAGTCCAGCAGATCCCGGGTGCACGCGATGGTGAACTGCGTCTGCGGCCACCGTCGGAACCAGCCCTGCGAGGAGAGCGTGACCAGCCCCGTCGGCAGCGGAATCCGCCGCGCCCCCGCCGCGATCCAGCGCTCGGTGATCCCGGGTATCAGCTCCTCGAAGGCACGGGCCCCGCCGGACCAGAGCAGATGGGTGTGGCGGGCCTGCGGCAGCGAGCGGCGCGGCACCGGGCCGTCGGGGAGCACATCGCGCTCGACGACGGTGATCTCGTCCACCAGGCCGTCCATGGCCGCGGCGGTGAGCATGCCCGCCAGCCCGCCGCCGAGGACGACGGCGCGGCTGCGGGGCCTCTCGCCGGCACGGACACGGGCGGGGCTCGTCATCGGGTCCTGGTCTCCGCGTTCTGTGAGGGGGAGGGGCCCGGCGGCTGACCGGCCGCCGGCGGGGAGGGTGCGGCGGCGCCGCGGACGGCCTCGGTCAGCAGCGGGGAGCGCATCCCCCGGGAGAGCTGCACCAGCCGGTCGCGCCCCGGGGCGAGAGCCGCGGTGAGCGCGTCCGCGCCGGCCTGGACATGCTCCTCGTCCTCCGCCGGGGGCACGGCGTCACCGCGCGAGCCCACCGCCGCCATCACCATCGCCGCGACCCCCACGATCACCGCCTGCGGGCCCGGCGCGCCGCCCGCGAGCACCGACTCGTACGCCCGCTGCCGCACCCGGTCGTCCAGGAACGGCTGGAGCCTGAGCAGTTCGTCGTGGATCGCCGTCTCCCGCACGGTGAGCCGCAGCCCGGCCGGGGCCCACCAGGGGATGTCCGGCAGCGGAGGGCGGACGCCCGGCGCGGAGCGCAGATACCGGGCCAGCGGGCCCAGTCGCGCGTACGTCAGCCAGGCCCGGCGCACCCCGGTGAGCCTCGGGCCCAGCAGCGGCAGCAGAAAGCCCACGGTCAGCACCAGACCGCCGGTCGCGGCCAGCGGCGGGGCCACGGTGGTGCTCAGGGTGGACCAGTCGCGGCCGGTCCACCGCGCCACCACCGCCGTCAGCTTGGCGATCCCGAAGGCCAGATTGAAGGCCAGCCCGACCACCAGCACCACCAGGCCCAGCCGCAGCCAGTGCGCCACCGCCCGGGCCCAGCGCAGACACATCACGACCGTCACCGCGGCGGCGGCGATGTGCGCCACCAGATAGGTGACGATCATCTCCCGGATGAACGGGGTTCCCGCGTAGTACGTGTCGAAGTCCCGCAGCCGCTCCACCCCGGCGTCGCCCGCCAGGAAGAGCAGCGGCAGCGCCGCCATGGCCGCTCCGTACGCCGCGATCCACCGCCGGGAGCTGCGGCGGACCCGCTCCTCCGGGCCGCCGCGCCAGTTGACGATCAGCACCAGACAGGCACAGCTGAAGGAGCACATGATGCAGTAGACCAGCGGGGCCGAGAGATTGGTGACCCCGGTGATCCGGTTCACCGCCGCGATGGTCGGCGGGGCGGCGAAGAAGAAACAGATCGCCGCCGTGAAGAGCAGGAACAGCACCGAGCGCACCATCGGGTCGTGCCGTCCGCGCCGCAGCGCGGGCAGTTTGGCGGCGAAGGCGATCCCGAGGGCGATGGCGGGGACGTAGTAGTCGCTGTTGCGCATGGGAGGAATCAGCCCTGGCGGTGCCCGAGGGAGTCCTGGATGCGCTGGGCGACGCCGCTGCGCGGGGCCCGGCCGGGCGGGCGCTCCAGCCAGCGGCGCAGCTGGGCGCCCAGCTCCAGACCGAAGGTCTCCGCCTCGGTCTCCTGGGCCTGCCGGAAGTCGGTGCGGGCCGCCAGGCTCTGGACGGCCGCGTCCAGCCCGCCGTCCGCGCCCCCGCCGGGCGCCTCGGCGCCGGTCACCAGGCGCGCCGCCGCCGCCGGACCCGCCGGGGGGGGGGGGGGGGCCCCGCGGGGGGGGGGGGGGGGGGGGGGGGGGGGCGGGACCGGCATACCCATTACGGCCCCAACCGGCGCACTCTCCGGCGCGCGCCGCCCCGGCCGTGCCGTGGTGCCCGCTGTGGCCCGCGACCATGTGCCAGACCTCGTGCCCGAAGATGATCAGCTGGTGGACGGGGTGGGTGCCGGCCTGGACGCAGATGACATCGCGGTCCGCCATGTCGAGATAGAGCCCGCTCGCCGTCTGCGGCGGGAAGTCCACGAAACGCAGCACCACCGGCCTGCCCCGGCGCTCGGCGAGCCGGGCGCACAGCGCGGCGAAGACTTCCTCCGGTCCGGTGGGCCCGGCCTGTTCGAGAGCGCCCGCGAGATCCTCACGGAGCTGGCGCATGGCGCTCCTGGTGCCCACTGCACTCTCCCCCGGCTCGATCGGCGGCTCAGCCTGGCACCACACCGTACAGAGGGTTCGGTGCGGGGTCTCGGGTGCCCGGCGAGGTTGCGAGTTTTCCGGACACGATCAGGGCGTGTCAGCCACGCGGCGGGGCTCCGGACGGTCCGCGACGAGCCGGAGAGTGCGCCGGTTGGGGCCGTAATGGGTATGCCGGTCCCACCCGCCGGCGCGGAACGGGCGCGACCTCGCGCCGCGCCCGGCTCCTCCGAACCTTTGGCGGGATTCTGCTGGCCGCTCCATCCCCGGGGAACCCGGGGGCCTCCGGCGCCGTCGAACCGGACCCGGGACCGCGCCCCGGCGGATCAGCCCCGCGACGGGGCGGCGCGCCGCAGCACCTCGTGGACCAGCGGTGAGGAGCGCAGCGCGAGCGACATCTCCACGAGATCGTCCGCCCGGGTGGACGGCTGCGCGGGCCGGGCACCGGGGGAGAGTTCGGTCCGGCCCGGGTCCGCCGCACAGGCGTCGCCCGCCGCGGCGATCATCGCCGCGTCCGCGAGAATCCCCGCCCGCGCGGGGCAGTGCCCGAGCGCCAGGGCGCGCGCGTGCACCTCCTCGTACACCCCGGTGTCGAAGTACGGCCGCAGGAAGATGATCCCGTCGTGGATCGCGGCCTCCCGCCGGATCAGCCGCAGCTCCAGCGAGGCCCAGGGGCCGATCGTCACCGAGGGGCCGCCCTGGCACGCCGAGCCGGTCAGCCGGCCCGCCAGCGGGCCGAGCCTGCGGTAGCGCACGGCGGTGCGCCAGCCGATGCCGAGACGCTGGGCCACCAGCGGCAGCACGAAACCGCCGCCGACCAGCGGGGCGGCGACGGAGACCAGGGGCGGGGCCACCGAGGTGCTGAGCCCGTCCCAGTCGCGGCCGGCCCAGCGGGCCGCCACCGCGGCGAGTTTGACGCCGTCGAAACCGAGATTGAGGACATAGCCGACGACGATCAGCACCAGACCCGCCCGCAGCACCCCGGTGACCCGCCGCGACCAGCGCCAGCACAGCACCGCCGTCACCACCGCCGCGACCGCGTGCGCCAGCAGATAGAGGACGATCATCTCGCGGATGAACGGGGTGGTGGCGTAGTGGGTGTCGAAGTCCCGCAGCCGCTCCTCTGGCGCCTCGCCGAGCAGGAACATGGTGTTCAGCGCGAGGATCACCGCGCTGTAGGCGATCACACACATCCGGGAGGTCCGGCGGGTGGTGTCCGTGGTGCCGCCGCGCCAGATGACGATGAGAATGAGACAGGCGCCGCTGAAGGCGGTGATCGCGCTGTAGACCACGGGCGCGGCGAGGTTGGGGACACCGCTGATCCGGTTGATCGCCGCGATCGTCGGCACCGCGGCGAGCAGGAAGACCAGCCCGCCCATCAGGAGCAGCCCGCAGACGGCCCCCAGCAGGATGTCCTGCCGGTTGCGGCAGAGCGCGGGCAGCTTCAGCAGAAACGCGCCGAAGAGCAGCACGGCCGGGATGATCATGCCGGCGTTCCCCATCGGCCACCGGCTCTCAGCGGGCCTCGGCGGGGCGGGTCACGCCGCGCGGCGCGCGGTGCCCGAGCGAGGCGTGTATCCGGGCGGCCACCCCGCCCTGGGGCGGGGCGCCGGAGCCCGCCCGGCACTCCAGCAGCGGGCGCAGCTCGGTGCCGAGCATCAGCCCGAACAGCTCCGCAGCGCTCTCCTCGGCGCCGCCGAAGCCGGAGCGGGCGGCGGTGTCGGCGATCATCTCGCGCAGGCCCGCGAGATCCGGGAGCGCGGCTCCCGACACCAGGGCCCGCGCGGCGCCGTCCGCGTGGCCGCCCCGGTGGCCGGCGTGCATGTGCCAGATCTCATGGCCGGTGATGACCAGTTGGTGCTGGGGCGGGGCGCTCTCCTCGACCACGATCAGATCGTGGTCGCCCCGGTCCGACCAGAGCCCGCTGACGGTTCCCGGCGGGAAGTGCCGGAACACGATGCGGACCTCGCGCCGCCGCTGCGCGCTCAGATTCGCGGCGAGGGCCCCGAAGACCGAGGCGGGCTCGGCGGGAACGGACAGCCGCAGACTTCCCGCCAGCCGCGCGCACAGCCGGCGCATCTCCCTCTTCCTGCCGCACACAGCACCCCACCCCGTCCGACCCCGTCCCCGACGCGGGCCCGAGGCCCCGCGTCCTGCAATCACCCCTGGTGCCGGTGCACTTCGGGCGACTTCCCCCGCGCAACCGTACTTCGTACACGTGTACCCCGCGCACGACGGTCTCCCAAGTCGCCACCACCGGGCCAGCCTCCGGGGGCCCTCAGGCTCTGGCGCGGTGACAGCCTGAGGGGGTGCGTATGGGGTGATGTGTGATGTACGGGGGAATGTCTGCCGAATCGCCCCCCAGGGGTGCCCTTTCAGGGGTTCGCTTGGGTTCGCTGGGGGCGGGGTGCCGCGTCCACGCGGCCTCGCCGGTGCTTGAGGCGGACCTTGGCCAGGGCCTTGCCGGGGGCTGGGGCGCACCGCCCCGGCCGCGCCGGCGTTCGTGCCGCGCCACTTCAGCCTCTCCCGGCTTGAGCCGCGCCCTCTCAATCCCTCCGGGCGAGCCGAGGCACGCAATCCCACCCCGCCGGCGCTTCGGGCGCACCACTCCAGCCCCTTCGGCGTTCGTGCCGCGCCCCCCTCGGCTCCGCCGGCGACTGAGCCGCACCCTTTCAGTCTCGTCGGCGTTTCAGGCGCACCCCTTCAGCCTGCCCCGTGTTTTTGGGTCGCACCCTTTCAGCCCCGCTGGCGACCTGAGCAAACCCAGCCCCGCCGGCGTTTGAGGCGCGGGGGTTCGGGGGCCGGCCCCCGACCGTGGCCCGCAGGGTGCGGGGTCCTGTCGCACAGGGTCCGTCCTCAATCGCCGGACGGGCTTGGTTTGTGCGGGTCTCCTGTGGTGCGGGGGCCGGGCTCAATCGCCGGACGGGCTGGGTTTGTCGGTCTGTGCGGGTCTCCTGTGGTGCGGGGGCCGTCCTCAATCGCCGGACGGGCTGGGTTGGTGCGGGTCTCCTGTGGTGCGGGGGCCGGGCTCAAGTTCCTCCGGAGTTGCCTCTGGGAGGTGCCCCCGGACGGGCTGGATGGCTCGGGTCGGCGGTGACAGGGGGGGGCCGGTCCCCAGCTCCCCCAGGGCTGCCTCCGGGAGACGCCCCCGGGAGTGCCCGGGTCGCACGTGGCACAGGTGGCACAGGTGGCGCGGAATCCCGGGGCGCCGGGGATCGAGGCGCGGGGGTCCGGGGGCGGGCGCACCCGGGAGGTGGGGGTGCGGAGGCGCGGAGCGCGAGGCACCATGGGCGCATGGTCGCCGACGCCCCGGCCCCGGACACCCCGCTGACCCGGCTCACCGAGGTCTCCCGCGAGGTCACCACCACCCCCGCCCGCTCCCAAAAGATCTCCCTCCTCGCCGCCCTCTTCGCCGAAACCCCACCCGACCAGGCCGCCCTCGTCATCTCCTACCTCGCCGGACGCCTCCCGCAGGGCCGCATCGGCATCGGCTGGAGCGCCCTGCGCGACCCCCCGCCACCCGCCTCCGCCCCCACCCTCACCCTCGCCGCCACCGACGCCGCCCTCACCGCGCTCGCCCGGCTCACCGGACCGGGCTCCCAGGCGGGCCGCAGGGACCTCCTGCGGGAGCTGCTGGCCGCCGCCACCGCCGAGGAGCAGCACTTCCTCACCCGGCTGCTGCTCGGCGAGGTACGGCAGGGAGCGCTCGACGCCATCGCCCTGGAGGGTGTCGCCCGGGCCGCCCACGCGCCCCCCGACGCGGTCCGCCGAGCGGTCATGCTGGCGGGCTCCCTGCCCCGGGTCGCCGGCCCCCTGCTCGCCGAGGGCCCCGCCGCGCTGGAACGGTTCCGGCTCACCGTCGGCACCCCGGTGCTCCCGATGCTCGCCCACACCGCCGCGTCCGTCACCGAGGCCGTGCGCACCCTCGGCGCGCCCTGCGCCGTGGAGGAGAAGCTCGACGGCATCCGCGTCCAGGTGCACCGCGACGGCGACGAGGTCCGCGTCCACACCCGCTCCCTCGACGACATCACCGACCGGCTCCCCGAAGTCGCCGAGGCGGCCCGGCTGCTGGCGGGCGACCGGCTGATCCTCGACGGCGAGGTGATCGCCCTCGACGCCGGCGGCCGGCCCGTCCCCTTCCAGGAGATCGCCTCCCGCGTCGGCTCCCGCACCGATGTGGCGTCGGCCCGCGCCGCCCTGCCCGTGTCCCCGGTCTTCTTCGACATCCTCGCCGCCGACGGCGAGGAGACGCTCGACCGCACCGGCGAGCAGCGGTACGCCGTCCTCGCCCGGGTCGTCCCGGAGCCGATGCGGGTCCGGCGCGCCGTCGTCGACGACCCCGGGGACCCCCGGCAGGTCGCCGCCGCCGAGGAGTTCCTCGCCGAGACCCTGCGCCGGGGCCACGAGGGCGTCCTCGTCAAGGCGCTCGGCGCGCCCTACGGGGCGGGCCGCCGGGGACGCTCCTGGCTCAAGGTCAAGCCCGTGCACACCCTCGATCTCGTCGTCCTCGCCGCCGAGTGGGGCCACGGCCGGCGCACCGGCCTGCTCTCCAACCTCCATCTGGGCGCCCGGGCCGCCGACGGCTCCCTCGTCATGCTCGGCAAGACGTTCAAGGGGCTCACCGACGAGATGCTGCGCTGGCAGACGGAACGCCTCGGCGCGCTCGCGGTCGAGGACGACGGATTCACCGTACGGGTCCGGCCCGAGCTGGTGGTGGAGATCGCCTACGACGGGGTGCAGCGCTCACCGCGCTACCCCGCCGGGGTCACCCTGCGCTTCGCCCGGGTGCTGCGCCACCGCCCCGACAAACCGGCCGGGGAGGCGGACACCGTCGAGCAGGTCCTCGCGGTCAGGGGCCCGGCTCCGCCGTGACGGCGCCGCGCGGGAGACGGCGCGCGGCAGACGGCGCGCGGCTCGGGCCGGAGCCCGCCGATGAGGCGGCCCGGTGCGGGCCGGCCCCACCCGGGTCCGGGCTCAGCGCGCCCAGGCGCCCGCCGACGCCGTGTCCAGGGCGAACTCCCGGAAGTCCTTCGGCTCACGGCCCAGCACCCGGCGCACATCCTCCGTCACCGACTGGTTGTGCCCGTCCATCAGCATCGCGAAGAGCCCGGCCAGCCAGGCCGCCTCCGGCTCCGAGAAGCCCAGCGCCGGCAGCATCCCCCGGAACTCCTCCTCCGAGACCGGGGCATAGCGCACCTCGCGCCCGGTGGCCCGGGTGATCTCGGCCGCCGCCTCGTCGAAGGTGACCAGCCGGGGCCCGGTCACCTCGTAGGTCCGCCCGGCGTGCCCCTCGCCGGTGAGCGCCACCACCATCACCTCCGCCAGATCGTCCGCGTCGATGAACGGCTCGGCCGTCCCCCCGGCCGGGAAGGGGATGACGCCGTGCGCCACCCCGTCGGCGAGCGCGCCCTCGGAGAAGTTCTGGGCGAAGAAGGCCGCGCGCACGACCGTGAGATCCACCCCCGACTCGCGCAGCGCGCTCTCCGCCGCCACCGCCTCCGGCTCCCCGCGCCCGGAGAGCAGCACCAGCCGCCCCACCCCGGCCTCGGCCGCCGCCCGCCCGAAGCCCCGCATCGCGTCCACCGCACCGGGGTAGGCCAGATCCGGGTAGTACGCCACACAGGCCGCGTCGACCCCCTCCAGCGCCGGGCCCCAGGTCGCCGGGGACTCCCAGTCGAGGACGGCCTCGCCGGGGCCGGTGCCCGCCTTGCGGGAGCCCGCCCGGACCGCCACGCCCGACTCGGTGAGACGCTGGGCCACCCGCCGGCCGGTCTTGCCCGTCGCCGAGGTCACCAGCACCGTGTTCTGCTTCATGTTCTCTGTCATGACTCCAGATTCCCCCGGTCACTCTGGACTCTCCATGCTCCGGAGGCTCATCCGCATACGCGTTCGTCTACGCTGGCGCCATGGACGCTCTCGCCGGACTGCTCGACGGACCCCGCGCCCGGGGAGCCTTCCTGCTGCGGATGGTCATGGAGCCGCCCTGGTCCGTCCGGGTCGAGGACGGCGCCCCGCTCTCCCTGATGTGCCAGACCGCGGGCGAGGCGTGGATCGTCCCGGACAGCGGGGACCCGGTGCGGCTGCTCCCCGGCGATGTGGCCATCGCGCGCGGCCCCGCCCCGTACACCGTCGCCGACAGCCCCGGCACCGAGCCGCAGGCGCTGGCCGGCCCCGGCGGCACCTGCCACAGCCTGCGCGGCGAGCCGCTGATGGAGTCCATGCTGATGGGGGTGCGCCGATGGGGCAACGACCCGCACGGCTCGGCCGACATGCAGGTCGGCACGTACCAGATGGAGGGCGAGATCAGCGGACGGCTGCTGGACGCGCTGCCCGCCCTCATCCATCTGCCCGCCGACGCCTGGAACTGCCCGCTGATGCCCTTCCTCGGCGAGGAACTGGCCAGTGAGGAGCCCGGTCAGAGCGTGATGCTCGACCGGATGCTGGACCTGGTCCTGATCACCGCGCTGCGGGCCTGGTTCGCCCGCCCCGAGGCCCGGGCGCCGCGCTGGTACCGGGCGATGGGCGACCCCGTGGCGGGCCGTGCGCTCCGGCTGATGCAGGACGATCCCGCGCACCCCTGGACCGTGGCCTCGCTGGCCGGCCGCAGCGGGGTCTCCCGGGCCCAGTTCGCCCGGCGCTTCCACGAACTGGTGGGTGAGCCCCCGATGACGTACCTCACCCGGCTGCGGCTCGACCTCGCCGCCGATCTGCTGCTCTCCTCCGGCGCCACCGTCGACGCCATCGCCCGGAAGGTCGGCTACAGCGGCTCCTTCGCGCTGAGCGCGGCCTTCAAGCGGGTGCGCGGGATCAGCCCGCAGGAGCACCGCGCCGGTGGCCGGCCCTCCGCCGGCAGCCCCACCGCGTTGCCGAAACCGCAACTGACATTGTCATAAAGGGCACCCGCATCCGATCCTGTCGCCCATGAGCCGACACCACCACAGCGCCCGCACGAGCCCGCACGACCACGGCACCGGAGGCCACCCCGCAGAACCGGCCGGCAGCCGCGCCGACGGCCACCCCGGGGGAGACACCGGGGGAGACACCGGGCACCACCATCACCACCACGCCGCCGAGATGGACTGGGACGCGATGGGCCCGCTCCTGGAGCGCGGCGCCGAGATCGAGAGCCCGCTCTACCGTGACGCGGCCCAGTGGCTCGGCACGCTGGCCGACCCGGCGCGGGTCCGCCGGGTGCTGGACATCGGCAGCGGCCCCGGCGTGCTGACCACCGTGCTCGCCGAGGCGTTCCCGCACGCCGAGGTGGTCGCCGTCGACCCCACCCCGCAACTGCTGGAGCGGGCCCGGACGCGCGCCGAGCGGGCCGGGATCGCCGGCCGCTTCTCGGCGCTCCGCGCCGAACTCCCCGGTGACCTCTCCGGCCTCGGCCGGGCGGACGTGGTCTGGGCGGGCAACATGGTCCACCACGTCGGCGAGCAGAGCGCCGCCCTCCGCGACCTCTCCACCCTGCTGAACCCCGGCGGGCTGCTCGCCGTGGTCGAGGGCGGGCTGCCCGCGCGCCGGCTGCCCCGGGACATCGGCTTCGGCCGGCCGGGCCTGGAGGCACGGCTGGACGCCGCCCACGCCGACTGGTTCAGCCGGATGCGCGCCGGCCTGCCCGGGGTGAAGGACGAGACCGAGGACTGGCCGGCGCTCCTCGCCACCGCCGGACTCACCCCCGGGGGCACCCGCTCCTTCCTCCTGGACGTGCCCGCCCCGGCCCCCCGGGAGGTGCGCGACTACCACGTCACCTCCTTCCAGCGGCTGCGCGAGGCGGCGGAGGAGACGTTCGGGGCGGACGATCTCGCCGCGCTGGACCGGCTGCTGGACCCGGAGGACCCCGGCGGGCTGCTGCTGCGCCCGGACGTCTGTCTGCTGCTCGCCCGCACGGTGCACACCGCGCGCGGCTGAGACCGCACCGCACCGCACCGGCCCGGCCGGTCCGGGGGAGGGGGCGCGGCTCAGGGGCAGGGTTCGAGCCGCCACTGCTGGCCGGGCGCGTCGGTGTCCTCCCACTGGCGCACCCGCGCCCCCTCCTCCCGGCTGCCGTCGGCGACCTCCAGCAGCAGACCGCTGACGAAGCTCACGATGGCGACGGTGCCGGGCGCGTCGACATGGTTCTCGATGATCCACTCCTGTGCGCCGAAGTTGTTCGGCCGCCACTGCTGCACGCGGGCGCCGTTCTCGGTGGAGGCGTTCGCGACATCGAGGCGCTTGCCGCTGGCGACGCTGACGAAGTGGTGGAGCCCGCTGCCGTTCGGCACGGGCTCGATCCGCCACTGCTGGCCGGCGGCGCCGCTCTCCGCGCCCTGCTGGACGACGGCCCCGCTGCCCTTCGCCCCGCCGTACACCTCCAGGAGCAGCCCGCTGCCGACGTTGCGCACCCGATACCGGCCAGGCCGGATCGCCCCGTTCCCCATCCCGTACTCCTCGTTCGTCCGGCGCCTCGGACCGTGGCGCCGTGCCGCCGCATGATCGTACGAGAGCGCCGCGCGGCGGACGCACGGGAGCCCTCGACCGGACGTGCGGCCGGCTGAGGGCTCCCGTGCGCCAGGTCAGCGCACGTGCACGGTGAAGGGGGCCGAGGCCGTGCCGCCGCCGACGATCCGGAGGGTGTTGCGGCCCTGGAGGCCGAGGTGGACCCGGAGCCGGTAGGCCGACGCCCGGGTGATGTTCATGGAGGCGGGCAGGGTCACCCAGTGCCTGCCCTGCCGCTGCTGGAGTGCCACCCGGGTGCCGGGCCTCATCTCCTGGGCGTCGCCGTACACCCGGAACTGCTGCCAGGCGCGGACGCCGGTGCTGGTGGGCCGGGCGGTGAGGGCCTGTCCGCCCTCCCGGCCCGGGCCCGGGGCGACGGCCGAGCCCTTCCGCGGCCCGGGGGCGGGGGCCGGGTCGACCACCGCCATGGCCATGCCCATGGTCGCGGTGAGCAGGGCGCCGGTGGTGAGGGCGGTGGCGGTGGTCCTGGTGCGACGCTCCACGGGATGCCTCCGGTGCGGGGGTCAAGGAGCGTCACGCTAGACATACGACACGAAAATATGATGAAAGGGCGCGCAGAGAGGCCCCGGAATCCCACGCCCGGCCGAGCGCCACCGCCCCCGCGCCGCCCCCGGAGACCGGTCGGCCCCTGAGACCGGTCGGCCCCTGAGACCGGTCGGCCGGCCTCCGGGGCCGGCCGGTCAGACGATTTCGAAGGCCGCCGGGTCCGGGCCCAGCCGCTTCCCCTCGTCCAGCGCCGCCAGCGCGGCGAGGTCGTCCGCGTCCAGCTCGAAGCCGAAGACGTCGATGTTCTCCCGGATGCGCGACGGGGTCACCGACTTGGGGATCACCACATGGCCGAGCTGGAGGTGCCAGCGCAGCACCACCTGCGCCGGGGTCCGCCCGTGCTTGCGGGCGATCGCGATGACGGTCGGGACCTCCAGCAGCCCCTTGCCCTGGCCCAGGGGCGACCAGGCCTCGGTGGCGATGGAGTGCCGGGCGTGGAACGCGCGGGACTCCTCCTGCTGGAGCTGCGGGTGCAGCTCGATCTGGTTCACCGCCGGGACCACGGAGGTCTTCTCGATCAGCCGCTCCAGATGGGCCGGCAGAAAGTTCGACACGCCGATGGCACGGGCCCGTCCGTCCGAGAGGATCTTCTCGAACGCGCGGTAGGTGTCCACATAGGTGTCCCGGGACGGCATCGGCCAGTGGATCAGATAGAGATCCACCCGGTCGAGGCCCAGCCGGTCGAGCGAGGCGTCGAAGGCGCGGAGGGTCGTGTCGTACCCCTGGTCGCTGTTCCACAGCTTGGTGGTCACGAACAGCTCGTCCCGGGGGACCCCGGAGGAGGCGATGGCGCGGCCGGTGCCCGTCTCGTTCTCGTACACCGCCGCGGTGTCGATGCTGCGGTACCCGGCCTCCAGCGCCGTGGCGACCGACTTCGCCGCCTCGTCGTCGGGAACCTGCCACACGCCGTAGCCCAGCTGCGGCATCGTGACACCGTTGTTGAGGGTGATGGAGGGAACCTTGCTCACGAGGGGTGGGTCCTTACGTCGTCGGATGCTCCGCTGGTTCTCCCATGGTCAACGATCGCTGGGGAAAGAGCATTCCCAGCCATGGAACTTGGCGCGATACCACTGCGACCACATCGGTTCGGAGCATTGACCGGTTCTCGTCAAGACGCAACTCTATGACACATGGCTGAACGCAGGTCGCTCATGTGAACGTCCGTCCGGAAAGGCAGGCACCCTCGTGAACACCACCACCCCGGCCCCCCAGGACACCGCACCCCAGCACACCACCCCCTGGCACACCCCCGGGTACGAGATCGTCGAAACCGCGCTCGAAGTCACCGCCTACGCCCTCACCGACTGAGCCCAGCCGCCATGCTGCTCCAGGTGCTCGGCACCGCGGCGGGCGGCGGACTGCCCCAGTGGAACTGCGCGTGCCCCGGCTGCACCGGGGCACGCGCCCACCCGCACCGCCGCCGCCGGCACGCCTCCCTCGCCCTGCGCGCGGACGAGGACCACTGGTACCTCGTCAACGCCACCCCCGACATCGGCGACCAGATCGAGGACAGCGACGCCCTGCGGCCCGGACCCGGCCACCGGCGGACCCCGCTGGCCGGCGTCCTCCTCACCGACGCCGAACTCGACCACACCCTCGGTATCGCCCGGCTCCGGGAGGCCGGCGGCTTCACCGTCCACGCCACCGCCCCCGTCCGCACCGCGCTGCGGGAACGGCTCCGGCTCGGCGAGATCCTCGCCCCCTACACCCGTGTCGACTGGCTGCCGCTCGGCCCCGGACCCCAGCCGCTCGGCGGGGAGGGCACGGTCGAACTGTCCACCGTGCCCGTCTCGGCCAAACGGCCCAGATACGCCGCCGGGGGCCCGCCCGACCCGGACGGCGCGGGCTCCGCCGACTGGGTGGTGGCCCTGCGGCTGCGCGATACCACCACCGGACGGTCCCTGCTGTACGCCCCCGCGCTCGCCCACTGGTCCGACGCGTTCCAGCGGGCCGTCGACGAAGCCGACTGCGTCATCGTCGACGGCACCTTCTGGGACGACGACGAACCCGTCCGCACGGGGATCTCCCGCAAGACCGCCACCGGCATGGGCCATCTCCCCATCAGCGGCCCCCGGGGCACCGCCCGGCACCTCACCCGCGCCCGAGCCCGCTGCCTCTACACCCACCTCAACAACACCAATCCCCTCGGGGACCCGGACGCCGAGGAGCACACATCGCTCCGCTCCTGGGGCCTCGAAGTCGCCGCCGACCGAATGGTGATCGAGCTGTGAGCACCCTCGCGCCGTCCCCCGCGGGCGCCGGTCAGCTGTGGAGCCCGGAGGAGTTCACCGCGCGGCTGCGCGCCGTGCCCGCCGAGCGCTACCACGACCGCCACCCCTTCAACGTACGGATGCACCAAGGCACCCTCACCCCCGCCGAACTGCGCCGATGGATCGTCAACCGGTTCCACTACCAGCGCTTCATCCCCGTCAAGGACGCCCTGATCCTCGCCAAGTTCGACGATCCGGCGCTGCGCCGCTCCTGGCTGCGCCGCATCCAGGACCACGACGGGACCACCGAGGGCGAGGGCGGCATCGAGCGCTGGCTCCGCCTCGGCGAGGCCGCGGGGATCGACCGGGCCCGGCTGCTCTCGGGCGACGGGGTCCTGCCCGGAGTACGGCTCGCGGTCGACGGATACGTCAACTTCTGCCGGCTGCGGCCCGCGCTGGAGGCCGTCGCCGCCTCGCTCACCGAACTCGCCGCGCCCACCCTCATGCGCACCCGGATCGCCGCCTTCGAACGGCACTACCCGTGGATCGGGGCCGAGGGCCTGGCCTACTTCCGCGCCCGCGTCGGGCAGGGCGACCGCGACAGCACGGAGGCCCTGGCCCTGGTCCTGGACGGGGCGGCCGGCCGCCGCGACCAGGAGGCCGCCGTCGCCGCCCTGCGCTTCAAGTGCGAGGTCCTCTGGTCCCTCCTGGACGCCCTGGAGACCGCGACCGCCCACCCCGCGCCGGACACCCCGCGATGACCGCCGCCCGCCCGCGGCCCGCCGCGTCCGGTACCGGCCCCGCGCCGGACGCACCCCCCACCCACCCCCCGCCGGAAGCGCCCCCCGGCTGGCGGCCCGCGCTCTCTCGGGGCGTCGTGCTGCGGCACGACCGCGTCCGCGGGGTCGATCTGCTGCTGCTGCCCGAGCGGGTCGTCGTCCTGCGCGGCAGCGCCGCCGAGGTGCTGAAACGCTGTGACGGTGTACGCGATGTGCGCACCATCGTCGCCGAACTCGCCGCACTCCACCCCGGCGCCCCCGTCACCACCGAGGCGCCCCGCTTCCTCGGCCGCGTCCGAGCGGAGGGCTGGCTGACATGACCGAGATCGCCCCGCCGTGGGCCCTGCTCGCCGAGCTGAGCCACGGCTGTCCGCTGCGCTGCGCCTACTGCTCCAACCCCACCGAACTGGTCGGTCGGTCAGACGAACTGACCACGGCCGAATGGGCCGGCACCTTCACCCAGGCCGCCGCCCTCGGCGTCGTCCAGAGCCATCTCTCCGGCGGGGAACCCCTGCTGCGCCGCGATCTCACCGAGATCGTCGCCGCCGCCGACGGCGCGGGCATCCACACCCAGCTCGTCACCAGCGGCGTCGGCCTGAGCGAACGGCGGCTGGCCGCCCTCGCCGGCGCGGGGCTGCGCAGCGTACAGCTCTCCGTGCAGCACGCGGACCCCGGCGCGTCCGAACGCATCGCCGGGGCCCGCTCGTTCGCCGCGAAGGAGCGCGCCGCCCGGCTGGTCCGGGAATCAGGGCTGCCGCTCGGGCTCAACGCGGTCCTCCACCGGGCCAATCTCGACGCCGTCGACGCGCTCATCGATCTCGGACTCGCCTGGGGCGCCCAGCGTCTCGAACTCGCCAACGCCCAGTTCTACGGCTGGGCCCTGCGCAACCGCGACGCGCTGCTCCCCGGCCGCCCCCAGCTCGCCCGGGCCCGGGACCGTGTCGAGCGGCGGCGGCCCGCTCTCGCCGGGCGGATGGAGCTGCTCTGGGTGGTGCCGGACTACGCCGACGGCCGGGCCAAACCCTGTATGGGCGGCTGGGGAGCGGTCTCGCTCACCGTGGCGCCCGACGGCCGCGTCCACCCGTGCCCGGCCGCCGCCGCCCTCCCCGGGCTCGACGCCCCCAGCGTCCGGGACCACTCCCTGGAGTGGATCTGGCACGACTCCCCGTCGTTCAACCTCTACCGGGGCGAGGAGTGGATGCGGGACCCGTGCCGCGGCTGCGAGCTTCGCACCCGGGACTTCGGCGGCTGCCGCTGCCAGGCGTACGCACTGACCGGCGACGCCACCCGCACCGACCCGGTCTGCTCCCGCTCCCCGGACCACGGGCTCGTCCGCGATCTCGTCGACCGCGCCGCGACCGCCCCGGCGGCCCCGCCCGCGTACACCTACCGCGGGGAGGGGCCATGAGGCCCTCCCCGCGACGGACACCGGCACCACCCGTACGACCACCGCGACACCCGTACCCGCACGGACAACTCACAACGAGGTGAGGGACATGGCCACATCCCGCAGGACCGTCCTCGGCGCGGCGCTCACCGGCGCGGTCGCCGCCGGAATCCCGGCGCTCGCCACCCCCGCGTCGGCGGCCTCCTGGCAACTGCGCTGGTCGCCGTCGGCGAGCGGCGACCGGCTCCGCGCCTTCGAGACGCTGGAGGACGACCGCGCCAACTCCCACCCGGCGGCGGGGGACCACATCACCACCGAGGGAGACAACTTCCGCTTCACCATGCACACCGTCGACCGGGACACCAGCACCGACCGCCAGCGGCACGAGGTCACCGGCTGCCGCAACGGCGACTCGTACCTCCAGTGGAAGCAGGGCGAGACCTGGCGGGTCACGTACTCGATGTACATCCCCAGCTCGCTCAAGGCCACCACCACCTTCACCCACATCATGCAGATGAAGCAGCCGGGTGCCGGTTCCGCCCCGATCGTGGTCCAGTCGCTGCGCCGGGTGAACGGGGCCCAGACCATCGAGCTGAAGATCTTCACCCCGAACATCCTCGTCGGCCGCGCCAGCCTGACGCCCCTGCACAACAAGTGGACCGATGTCGACTTCCAGATCAAGATCGGCAACGGCACCTCGGGCTCGGTCCGCTGGATTCTCAAGAGCGGTGGATCGACTGTGATCGACGCCTCCAAGTCGGGCATCGACACCTTCCTCGCCGACCGGGTCCGCCCCAAGTGGGGCATCTACCGCTCCCTGGAGGACAGCTCCGGCTCCCTGGAGAACTGTCATCTGCTCCTCACCAACCTGCGCGGCTACCAGCTCGTCTGAGGAGGACGGCATGAAGAGCGTTCGCGGATCGACCGCCACGGTCCTGCTCGGCCTCGCGCTCGCGCTGGGCGTCCTCCAGCCCCCGGCGACCGGCGCCCCGGCACCGGCGGGCGCCTCGGCCCCCGTGGACGGGTCCCGGCCCCCGGCCGCCTCCCCGCGCGGCGGTGACCTGGTGACCGTGCCGCCGCCCGTCGCGGCCGAGTTCGACGTCCGGGACTACGGCGCGGTGGGCAATGGCTCCACCAACGACACCGGCGCCATCAACCGGGCCATCACCGCCGCCAACAGCGCGGGCGGCGGCACCGTCCGCTTCACCTCCGGCACCTACGAGTCCAAGAACACGATCCACATGAAGAGCCATGTCACTCTTCAGCTGGACGCGGGCGCCACCATCAGCGGCAACGGCGCGGACACCTACGACCCGCCCGAGACCAACCCCTGGGACGACTACCAGGACTACGGCCACAGCCACTTCCACAACGCCATGATCCACGGCGACAGGCTCACCAACATCGGCTTCACCGGCTCCGGCACCATCGACGGCGACGGCGCGCTGATCACCGGCAACCCCAAGTCCGGCGAGGCCGACAAGATCATCTCGTTGACCCGCTGCACCAATCTCACCCTCAGCGGCATCACCCTGCGCGAGGGCGGCCACTTCGCGGCCCTCATCAACGACTGTGACAACGTTGTGTCCGACCGTCTGGTGATGGACACCGCGATGGACCGCGACGGCTGGAACATCATCTCCACCACCGACGTGCGGATCACCAACGCCCGTCTGGAGGCCAACGACGACGCCCTCGCCTTCAAGAGCGACTACGCGCTGGGCGCCAAGCTCTCCAACGGCAATGTCACCGTCACCGACTCCCATCTCTCCGCCGGCTGCTGCAACGCGCTGATGTTCGGCTCCGAGACCTGCGGCGACTTCACCAACTACCGCTTCGAGCGGATCACCATCAAGGGCTCGGACAAATCCGGCCTCGGCATGGTCTCCATGGACGGCGCCAAGATCTCCGATGTCCACTACAAGGACATCACCATGACCGAGGTCCGCTCCCCGATCACGCAGAAGGTCGGCACCCGCAAGCGCTGCGGCAACAACCCCGGGGTCGGCTCCATCAGCGACATCACCTACACCAACGTCAGGGCGAGCGGACAGAGCGCGTCCTTCTCGCCCACCCTCTGGGGCGAGTCCGGCAGCGGCCGGATCAGGAACATCACCTTCGACAACACCGACCTCACCGTCCCCGGCGGCAACGGCACCATGGCCACCACCCCGCCCAGCAACCAGCCCACCGGCTACAACCCCAACTCGATCGGCACCCGCCCCGCCTACGGCTGGTACATCCGCAACGCCGAGAACGTCCGCTTCACCGACAGCGAGGTCCGGTTCAACGCCAACGACGGCCGGCCCGCCGTGATCGCCAACAACAGCTCCGGCATCCGCTTCGACCGCTTCACCGCCCAGCGCGGCAGCACCAGCCCCGCCGATCTCCTCTTCCAGACGGTGACCGGCTACTGCGCCGCGAACAGCGCCAACACCGGCGGCGGGGCACTGCGCGTCAGCCAGACCGGCTCCACCCAGGACTGCGCACCCACCGGTCCCGCGCCCACCCGGTACGAGGCCGAGAACGCCTCCTGGACCCCCGGCTCCACCGTGGACTCCAACCACACCGGGTTCAGCGGCAGCGGCTTCGTCAACACCCCGAACACCACCGGCGCGCACGTGGAGTGGACCGTCACCGCCGCCGCGGCGGGCACCGCCGGTCTCGTCATCGGCTACGCGAACGGCACCACCGCGGACCGCCCGATGGACATCTCCGTCAACGGCACCACCATCGCCGCCGGAAGATCCTTCCCCGGCACCGGGGCGTGGACCACCTGGCGCACCGTCACCGTGCCCGCCGCCCTCCTGTCCGGCGCCAACACCGTCAGGGTCACCGCCACCACCGCGAACGGCGCCCCCAACCTCGACCACCTCGATGTGGAGTCACCCCGATGAGACGCATCGGAACCCTGGGCCGCGTCGCCCTGGTCCTCGCCCTCGCCCTGCCGCTCGGCGCCGGCCGGCTCACCGCGCCACCGTCCGCCGCCGCCTCCGACAACGGACTCTCCATCCGGCCCGCGATGGGCTGGTCCAGCTGGAGCTTCGTCCGCCGCTGGCCCACCGAGGCCAAGATCAAGGCCCAGGCGGACGCCCTGGTCAGCAGCGGCCTGAAGGACAAGGGCTACATCCATGTCAACCTCGACGACTTCTACCAGAAGTGCGACGCCAACGGCTTCGTCGTCGACTCCCACGGCCGCTGGACCGTCGACGAGACCGCGTTCCCCTCCGGGATCAAGGCGCTCGCCGACTACATCCACTCCAAGGGGCTGAAGTTCGGCTTCTATGTCACCCCCGGCATCGCCAAGAACGCCGTCACCCGCAACACCCCCATCGAGGGCACCCCGTACCGGGCCAGGGACATCGCCGACACCACCAGGCAGGAGAAGAACTACAACTGCAAGAACATGTACTACATCGACTACGGCAAACCCGGCTCCCAGGAGTTCGTGAACTCCTGGGCCCGCCAGTTCGCCGACTGGGGAGTCGACTACCTCAAGATCGACGGCGTCGGCAGCCATGACATCCCCGATGTCCGCGCCTGGGACCGGGCCCTGCGCGCCACCGGCCGGCCCATCACCTACGCCCTCTCCAACAACCTCGCCATCGCCGACGCCCCCACCTGGCGGCAGCTCGCCAACAGCTGGCGCACCCAGGGCGATGTCGAGTGCTACTGCGGCCCCGGCCCCAACGGCAGCGGCTATCCGCTCACCGACTGGGGCCACATCACCTCCCGCTTCACCAGCGCCGCCAACTGGCAGCCCTACGCCGGACCCGGCGGCTGGAACGACCTCGACTCCCTCCAGATCGGCAACGGCGACCAGGTGGGACTCACCTCCGACCAGCGCCGCTCCCATCTGACGCTCTGGGCGATGGCAGCCTCCCCGCTGCTGCTGGGCACCGACCTCACCGCCCTCAACGCCACCGACAAGGCGATGCTCACCAATGAGCGGCTGATCGCCGTCAACCAGGACGGAGTCGCCGCCCGGCGGATCGTCAACGCGGGCGCCCAGCAGGTCTGGAGCAAACGCGAGGCCAACGGCGACCACATCATCGCCCTCTTCAACACCGGCACCTCCGGCAACCAGACAGTCTCCGTCACCTGGGCGCAGGCCGGTCTCAGCGGACCGGCCGCCATCACCGACCTGTGGTCGGGCCGGAGCGGCGGCACCGTCAGCGACTCCTACAGCGCCACCCTCCGGCCGGGGGAGACCCGGCTGATCCGGGCGGCCCCGCGCTCCGGCGGCACCGTCCGCCACGAGGCGGAGAACGGCACCTGGACCGCCGGCTCCACCGTGGACTCCAACCACGGAGGCTTCAGCGGCACCGGCTTCGTCAACACCCCGAACGCCACCGGCGCGTATGTGGAGTGGTCGGTGGAGTCGGCGACGGCCCGGGACGCCTCCGTCACGCTGCGGTACGCCAACGGGACGGCCGACGGGCGCCCGATGGACCTCTCCGTCAACGGCTCCGTCGTCGTGGCCAACCGTCCCTTCAACGGCACCGGAGCCTGGACCACCTGGGCCGATGCCACGCTCACCGTGCCGCTGGAGGCGGGCACCAACACCGTCCGCGTCACCGCCACCACCGCGGGCGGCGCCCCCAACCTGGACTTCCTCGACCGCGGATAGCCCCCCACCCCGCAACCCCCCCCACGGAGGTATCCATGCACCGCAGCACCACCACGAGGACCCGGCTCGCCACCACCACCGCGGCCGTCGCGGCGGCGCTCCTCACCGCCCTGGTGCCGCCCGCCGGCGCCACCGGGACCGAGCCGCCCGCCACCCGGGGCAACCCGACCGGGGTCACCCAGATCTCCACCGGCTGGACCATCCCCTGGGGCGCCTCCTGGCTCCCCGACCGCTCGGCCGCCCTGGTCACCGAACGCGACTCGTTCAAGGTCCTCAAGGTGACCCCGTCCGGCGGGAAGTCCTCGGCGGGCTCCGTGCCCCACTCCCAGACCACCGGCGGCGAGGGCGGGCTGATGGGCGTCGCCGTCGACCCCAACTGGGCGTCCAACCGCTACGTGTACTTCCTGCACACCTCCACCGACGGCAACCGCGTCGCCAGGATGACCTACAACGGCTCCACCCTCAGCGGCTACACCGCCCTCGTCTCCGGCATCAAGAAGGCCAAGTACCACAACGGCGGCGCCCTGGCCTTCGGGCCCGACGGCTATCTCTACGCCGCCACGGGCGACGCCCAGACCACCTCACTCGCCCAGGACCGCAACTCCCTCAACGGCAAGATCCTCCGGATCACCCGGGACGGCGCAGCGGCCCCCGGAAACCCCTTCAACAGCCGCGTCTTCAGCCTCGGCCACCGCAACCCCCAGGGCCTGGCCTTCGACTCCAGGGGCCGGCTCTGGTCGGCGGAGCTGGGCCAGAGCACCGCGGACGAGCTGAACCTCATCAAGTCCGGCCACAACTACGGCTGGCCGGCCTGTGAGGGCAGCTGCGGCACCGCCGGCATGACCAACCCCAAGAAGACCTGGGGCGTCGCCGAGGCCTCGCCGAGCGGCATCGCCATCGTCGACAACGCCGTCTACATGGCCTCCCTGCGCGGCAAGCGGCTCTGGGAGATCCCGATCAGCCCCGACAACGAGAACACCGGCACCGCGAAGGCGTACTACGCGGGCACCTACGGCCGGCTGCGCGGTGTGACCAAGGTGCCCGGCGCCAACCAGCTCTGGCTGTCGACCACCAACACGGACGGCAACGGCGGCGAAGCGGCCGGCGCCGACCGCATTCTCCGCGTCACCATCGGCTGAGCGGACCCGCTCCCGGCACGGGCCCCGGCAGGCCGTTCCTCACGGCCTGCCGGGACCCCGCTCCACCGTCAGCCGCACCTCGAACGACGCATCGGCACCCGCCCCGGAACCCACCACCCCGTCACCGGGCGCCGGAGTCAGCCCGAAGGTGACCTCCAGGCCGGAGATCTGCCAGCCGTCGCTGTCCGGCGTACCGGCCAGTGAACGGCGGGCGGCCTCGGACGCGTGGTGAATGGCCTCCGCCATGCCGGCGCTGCCCTCCGGGAGAACGGGTTCCGTCCCCCGCGCTACGGTCTCGACCCTGACCACGGTCATCGTGAGGCTTCTCCCAGATCCAGATGAGGAACGGACGCACGGACGGCACCGATGGCCGACAGCCTAGCGACGCGGCGCACCCCGCAGGACCCCTTCGCCGGACACCCTCGGGCACCGCTGCCCCTCAGCGGTACAGGGCGTCCACCTCGGCGGCGTACACCTCCTCGATCGCCCGCCGCCGCAGCTTCAGCGACGGGGTGAGCAGCCCGTGCTCCTCGCCGAACGGACGCGCCAGAATCCGGAACGTGCGGATCGCCTCCGGCTGCGACACCAGGGTGTTCGCCGCGACCACCGCCCGCCGGATCTCCTTCTCCAGCGCCGGGTCCCGCACCAGGCGCGCGGGCGGCAGCGGAGGCTGCCGGCGCATCGCCAGCCAGTGCGCCACCGCCTCCTGGTCGAGCGTCACCAGCGCCGCCACGAACGGCCTGCCGTCGCCGACCACGAGGCACTGCGCCACCAGCGGATGGGAGCGCACCCGCTCCTCCAGCCGCACCGGCGACACACTCCGCCCGCCCGATGTCACCAGCACCTCCTTCTTCCGGCCGGTGATCGTCAGATAGCCGTCGGCGTCCAGCGAACCGAGATCCCCCGTGGCCAGCCAGCCGTCGTGCAGCGCCGCCGAGGTCGCCTTCGGATCGCCCAGATACCCGGAGAAGACATGCGCGCCGTGCAGCCACACCTCGCCGTCGTCCGCGATGTGCACCGTCGTCCCCGGGATCGGCCGCCCCGCCGTGCCGAACCGGGGGCGCTCGGGCGGGTTCGCCGTCGCCGCGGCCGTCGACTCGGTGAGCCCGTACCCCTCGAAGACGGTGATCCCCGCCCCCTCGAAGAACAGCCCCAGCCGCCGGTCCATCCCCGAGCCCCCGGACATCGCGTACCGCAGCCGGCCCCCCAGCGCCTCCCGCAGCTTCCCGTACACCGACCGGTCGAAGAGCTGGTGCTGCACCCGCAGTCCCGCCGACGGGCCGGGGCCGAGGCCGAACGCCCGGTGCTCGCGGGCCTCCGCGTGGCGCACCGCCACCTCCACGGCCCGTTCGAAGGGGCCCGCCCGCCCCTCGCTCTCGGCCCGGCGCCGGGCGGAGTGGAAGATCTGCTCGAAGACATCGGGGACGGCCATGAAGAACGTCGGCCGGAACGCCGCCAGGTCCGCCGCCGGCGCACCCGTGCCCGTGCCCGTGCCCACCAGTGGCCGGTGGCCGAATCTGACCCGGCCGCGCACCGCCGCGACCTCCACCACGCGGCCGAGCACATGCGCCAGCGGCAGGAGGAGCAGCGTCGACGGCTCGTCCCCGGGCCGGGCGCGGAAGAGCGACTCCCAGCGCCCGGTGAGGGTGTCGCTCTCGAACATCAGATTGGCGTGGGTGATCACACAGCCCTTGGGCCGGCCGGTGGTCCCCGAGGTGTAGATCACGGTGGCGGTGGAGTCCGGGGTCACCGCCCGCCGGTGCCGGTGCACCACCTCGTCGTCGATGTGCGCCCCGGACGCCATGAGCCCGGCGACCGCGCCGGTGTCCAACTGCCACAGCCGCTTCAGCAGCGGCAGCCGGTCCACCACCGAACCGACCGTCATCGCGTGGTCCTCGTGCTCCACCACACAGGCCGACACCCCGGCGTCGTACAGCGTCCACAGCACCTGCTCGGCCGACGCGGTCGGATAGACCGGCACCGACTGCGCGCCGACGGTCCAGATCGCGAAGTCGAAGAGGGTCCACTCGTAGCGCGTACGGCACATCAGCGCCACCCGGTCCCCGAACCGCACCCCGCCCGCCAGCAGCCCCTTGGCCAGCGCCAGCACCTCGTCGCGGAAGGCGGCGGAGCTGAGATCCCGCCACCGGCCGGAGCCGTCCTCGCGCGCCAGGGCGATACGGTCCGGGTCGCGCTCGGCGTGGTCGAAGACCGCGTCGGCCACTCCGCCGACCAGCGGTGCCGCGTGCAGAGGAGGGACGGTGAACTCGCGCAAGGGCCTGCTCCTTGTGGTGCTCAGCACAGCGCCGCGACGGTATCCCACCCGGTTGCCGGGCCCATGGGGCGTCCGGGCGCCGGGTACCCGGGGCGGTACCGCCGGTTCAGGGAAGAAATCCGGTCACATGGGGAAGGTGCGGACAGGGTTCTGACTGGTCGGTACGTGGGCGGGGACGGAATCTCCACGGAATCCCTACGGTGCGCACACTGTCGCTTTACCATTTCTGGAGGATTTGGTCCATACCTTTTTCGGAAGTCCTCGCCGCCGGGGGAGCGCCGGGCGTGCTGTCCGCAGGGGCGCCGGACTGAGACGATCATCCGGTGACCTCGCCCGCGATACGCCCCTTCCGCAGCCGCCCCTGCACCCTCGTCGTCTGCCGGGGCTGCTGCTGCGGCAGCGCCCGCAAACACCCCGGCACCGACCACGACGGCCAGCTGGCCCGGCTGCGGGAGGCCGCCGCGGCCTCCGGCGGCCGGATCGAGGTACGCACCACCGACTGTCTCGGGCCCTGCGCCCAGGCCAATGTGATCGTGGTTCAGCCCTCGGCCGAGGGCCGGCGCCGGGGAGCGCGCGCCACCTGGATCGGCTGGGCGCTCGACGACGACGCCGTGGACGACCTGCTGGAGTGGGCGAGGGCGGGCGGCCCCGGCCTCGCCGAGCCGCCCGCGACACTCGCCCTCCAGACCATCCCGGCCCCGCTGCCCAAGGCCGCGCGCCGCTGAGCCCCCGGACATCCCGCCGCCGGCGGCCGGGCTTCCCACCGCGCGGCCTCCCACCGCCGGGCCTCCGGCGGCGGGGCCTCCACCGCCGGGCCGGGCGGCCTCCGGCAGCCGCCGCCGGGGCCGCCGGCCCGGGACCGTACGCCCCGGGCCGGCTCCGCCGGGTCCCTCAGACGCCCCCGCCGTCCAGCACGACGCGCTCCTGCCCCGCGTACACATTCATCGAGGCACCGCGCAGAAACCCCACCAGGGTCAGCCCGCTCTCCACCGCGAGATCCACCGCCAGCGACGACGGAGCCGACACCGACGCCAGCACCGGCACCCCCGCCATCACCGCCTTCTGCGCCAGCTCGAACGACGCCCGCCCCGACACCAGCAGCACCACCCGGGACAGCGGCAGCCCGCCGTTCCGCAGCGCCCGGCCAATCAGCTTGTCCACGGCGTTGTGCCGGCCGACGTCCTCCCGCGCGTCCAGCAGCTCGCCCTCCACCGAGAAGAGCGCCGCCGCGTGCAGCCCCCCGGTGCGGTCGAAGACCCGCTGTGCCTCCCGCAGCCGGTCCGGCAGCGCGCTGAGCAGAGCGGGCCGCACCCGCACCGGCGGCACATCCGCGACCGGATGGCGGGTCGCCGTCCGCACGGCGTCGAGACTGGCCTTGCCGCACAGCCCGCACGACGAGGTGGTGTACACATTCCGCTCCAGCGTGATGTCCGGAACCGGCACCCCCGCCGCCAGCCGCACATCCACCACGTTGTAGGTGTTCACCCCGTCCGCCGTCGCCCCCGCGCAGTACGTGATCGACCGCACCTCCCCGGCCTCGCCGATCACCCCCTCACTGACCAGGAAACCCGCCGCCAGCGCGAAGTCGTCCCCCGGGGTGCGCATGGTGATCGCGAGCGGTCTGCCGTTCAGCCGGATCTCCAGTGGCTCCTCCGCCACCAGCGTGTCGGGGCGGGCGGAGACCACACCGTCCCGGATGCGGAGGGTGCGGCGGCGCTCGGTGACGCGTCCCATGATGTTCCGTATCCGATCCGTCGGCGAAGCGCTGCGGGCCGTACCATTCTCCCCCCGCGGCACGCCCCCGGCGGCCGGGGGCGTCGCACGGGCCGTGCCACACTTACGGAAGCTCCAAATTCCAGGGGCTGAATCCTGTCGGATCACCTGCCGTCGTACCGGTTGGTAGCAGCGAACACTTGGGCATTCCACTGCCCGCACGGAGGGGGTCCGCACATGACCGGCTCACGAATCACCGCCCTCGGGCACTATCAGCCCGCCGGAGTCCTCACCAACGGGGACCTGGCGGCCCTGGTCGACACCAGCGACGAATGGATTCGCACCCGCGTCGGCATCACGACCCGGCACCGGGCCGCCGACGACGAACCCGTCGACGAGCTGGCCGCGCACGCCGCGGCCAAGGCGCTCGCCTCCGCCGGCCTCACGCCGCAGGACATCGGCATGGTCCTGGTCGCGACCTCCACCGCGATCGACCGCTCCCCGAACACCGCCGCCCGCGTCGCCGCCCGCCTCGGCATGGAGTCGCCGGCCGTGATGGACGTGAACGTGGTCTGCGCCGGGTTCACCCACGCCCTCGCCACCGCCGACCACACCGTGCGGGCCGGTGCCGCCGAGCGGGTCCTGGTGATCGGCGCCGACAAGATGACCGCCGTGACCGACTGGACCGACCGCACCACCTGCGTCCTGGTCGGGGACGGCGCGGGCGCCGCCGTCGTCGAGGCCGTCCCGGACGGCGAGGAGCCCGGTATCGGCCCCGTGCTGTGGGGCTCGGTCCCCGCCATGGGCCACGCCGTGCGCATCGAGGGCACCCCGCCGCGCTTCGCCCAGGAGGGCCAGACCGTCTACCGCTGGGCCACCACCCAGCTGCCGCCCATCGCCCGCAAGGTCTGCGAGCGCGCCGGGGTGCGCCCCGACGAGCTGGCCGCCGTCGTCCTCCACCAGGCGAACCTGCGGATCATCGAGCCCGTCGCGCAGAAGATCGGGGCGGTCAACGCCGTCATCGCCCGGGACGTGGTCGAGTCGGGCAACACCTCCGCCGCCTCCATCCCGCTCGCCCTCGCCAAGCTGGTCGAACGCGGGGAGATCACCTCCGGCGACCCGGTGCTGCTCTTCGGCTTCGGCGGCAATCTCTCCTACGCGGGTCAGATCATCCGCTGCCCGTGAGCCGGCCCCGTGAGCCGGCCCGGTGAGCCGGTCCGGTGAGGCCGCCCGCGAGACGGCGGAACCCGGGACGCCCGCCCGCGAGACGCCCGCCCGTGAGACGGCGGCCCGTGAGACGGCGGCCCGCGACACGGCCCGCGCCGGCGCCCTCGCTGGGCCCGTGCGCCCGGCCCGGACTGCCCCGTGACCGGCCCCGGGGGAGACTGGGGACCATGACCGCTGTGAGAAGCGCGGGGCTCCTGCTGTTCCGGGGGCGGGGCGACGGCATCGAGGTCCTCATCGGACACATGGGCGGCCCCTACTGGGCGGCCCGCGACGAACAGTCCTGGTCGGTCCCCAAGGGGCAGTACACCCCCGAGGAGGAACCGGCCGCGGCGGCCCGCCGGGAGTTCGAGGAGGAACTGGGACTCGCACCGCCCGAGGGCGAGTGGCTCCCCCTCGGCGAGGCCCGCCAGCCCGGTGGCAAGGTCGTCACCCTCTGGGCCCTCGCCGCCGACCTCGACATCTCCCTCGTGGTGCCGGGCACCTTCACCATGGAGTGGCCCCCGCGCTCGGGCCGCCTCCAGGAGTTCCCCGAGATCGACCGGGTCGGATGGTTCGGCCTCGACGAGGCCCGCACCCGGCTGGTCAAGGGCCAGCGGATCTTCCTCGACCGGCTGGCGGAGCTGCCCGCGGCGGCCGGCCGGGAGTGAGAGAACCTCCGGGAACACCCTGACCCGCCACCACGCCTCCGGCTTTGTCCCGAGTGTGGAAGAAGTTGCACCGGAACTCTGCTCAAGTTCTTCCCACTCCGTCAAAGCGCTGCTACGTTCCCCTCCAGAGCCGGATCACCCGCGAGCCGCACGGGGTCTCCCCTGACGAAGGCCCGGGGAAGGGAGGGGCAGTTGAGACGCATGACCGCTCGACCCGCCAACGCTCACCAGGCCCGGCTGCTGAAGCTGCTGCGCGACGGAGGGCCCAACTCCCGGGCACAGCTCGGCGATCTCGTCGACCTCTCCCGCTCCAAACTCGCCGTCGAGGTCGACCGGCTGCTGGAGACCGGGCTCATCGTCGCCGACGGACTCGCCGCCTCACGCGGCGGCCGGCGCTCCCACAACATCCGGCTCGCGCCCGGACTGCGCTTCCTCGGCGTCGACATCGGCGCCACCTCCATCGACGTCGCGGTCACCAACGCGGAACTGGAGGTACTCGGCCACCTCAACCACCCCATGGACGTCCGCGAGGGACCCGTCGCCGTCTTCGAACAGGCCCTGTCGATGGCGGCCAAACTCAAGGCCACCGGAATCGCCGAGGGCTTCGACGGCGCCGGTATCGGCGTCCCCGGGCCCGTCCGCTTCCCCGAGGGCGTCCCCGTCGCACCCCCGATCATGCCCGGCTGGGACGGATTCCCGGTACGCGAGGCCCTCAGCCAGGATCTCGGCTGCCCGGTCATGGTCGACAACGATGTGAACCTCATGGCGATGGGGGAGCAGCACGCCGGTGTCGCCCGCTCCGTCGCCGACTTCCTCTGCGTCAAGATCGGCACCGGCATCGGCTGCGGCATCGTCGTCGGCGGCCAGGTCTACCGGGGGACGACGGGCAGCGCCGGCGACATCGGCCATATCCAGGTCGACCCCGGGGGCCGCCCCTGCGCCTGCGGCAACAGGGGCTGTCTGGAAGCGCACTTCAGCGGCGCCGCGCTCGCCCGCGACGCCGAGGAGGCCGCCCGCTCCGGCCGCTCCCCGGAACTCGCCGAACGGCTCGCGGCGGCGGGCGCGCTCACCGCCGTCGACGTGGCCGCCGCCGCGGCGGCCGGTGACACCACCGCGCTCGACCTCATCCGCGAGGGCGGCAACCGCGTCGGCCAGGTCATCGCCGGGCTCGTCAGCTTCTTCAACCCCGGGCTCGTGGTGATCGGCGGCGGGGTCACCGGCCTCGGCCACACCCTCCTCGCCAGCGTGCGCACCCAGGTCTACCGCCAGTCGCTGCCCCTGGCGACCGGCAACCTCCCCATCGTCCTCGGCGAACTGGGCCAGATCGCCGGCGTCACCGGCGCCGCCCGCCTCATCAGCGACCACCTCTTCTCCCCGGCCTGACCCTCCACCCCGACCCCGCCCGGCACCCTCTCCCCGTCCAGCGTCCTGAGCCCGTCCGGCGATCGAGGACGACCCGAGCCCCGGGCTCCCCGAGGACAACCGCACCCGCACCCGCACCCCGAGCCCACCCCACCCCGGCCAGAGGGGACCCACATGCCCCCACCTCTTCTCACCATGTCCGCCATCACCAAGTCCTTCCCCGGCGTCCGCGCGCTCGACGGCGTCGACCTGGAAGTCCACGCCGGCACCGTCCACTGCCTCCTCGGCCAGAACGGCGCCGGCAAATCCACCCTCATCAAGGTCCTCGCCGGCGCCCACCAACCCGACAGCGGCACCATCACCTGGTGCGGCACCGAGGTCTCCCTCCCCTCGCCCCTCGCCGCCATGCGGCTCGGCATCGCCACCATCTACCAGGAACTCGACCTCGTCGAAGGGCTCTCCGTCGCCGAGAACGTGTATCTCGGCCACGAACCCACCACCGCCGGATTCCTCATCCGGAGCAAGGACGCCCGCGCCGCCACCGCCCGGCTCCTCGCCCGCCTCGGCCACCCCGGGATCGAACCCGGCCGGCTCGTCGGCGACCTCCCCGCCGCCCAGCGGCAGATCGTCTCCATGGCCCGCGCCCTCTCCCACGACGTCCGCCTCATCGTCATGGACGAGCCCTCCGCAGCCCTCGACCCCGACGAGGTCGACAACCTCTTCCGCACCGTCGCCGACCTCACCGCCGACGGCGTCGCCGTCATCCACATCTCCCACCGCCTGGAGGAGATCCGGCGCATCGGCGACCAGGTCACCGTCCTCAAGGACGGCCGCGCCGTCGCCGGCGGACTCCCCGCCAGAACCACCCCCACCCGCGACATCGTCGCCCTGATGACCGGCCGCAATGTCGAGTACGTCTTCCCGGAGCGCCCCCGGCGCCCCGCCCCGCCGGACCACCCCGCCCCGCAGGGCAGCCCCGTCCCGCAGGGCCACGCCGTACAGCCGGACCACGCCGTACAGCCGGGCCGCCCCGCCCCGCCGGAGCCCGCCGCTCCCGTCGTGCCCCCCGTCCTCACCGTCCAAGGGCTCACCAGGAAGGGCGAGTTCACCCCCCTCGACCTCGAACTGCGGCCCGGCGAGATCGTCGGCCTCGCCGGACTCGTCGGCTCCGGCCGCTCCGAGATCCTGGAGACCGTCTACGGAGCCCGCAAACCCACCGCGGGACGCGTCCTCGTCGACGGCAGACCCCTGCGCCCCGGCAGCGTGCGCGCCGCCGTCGCCGCCGGAATCGGACTCGCCCCCGAGGAACGCAAGGCCCAGGGCCTCCTCCTCATCGAATCCGTCACCCGCAATGTCACCCTCTCCTCCCTCGCCCGCTTCTCCCGGGCCGGCTGGCTCGACCGCGCCGCCGAACGCGCCGCCGCGCAGCAGGCCACCAGGGAACTCTCCCTGCGCCCCGACAACCCGGACGCCCGCATCCGTACCCTCTCCGGCGGCAACCAGCAGAAAGCGGTACTCGCCCGCTGGCTGCTGCGCGGCTGCCGCGTCCTGCTCCTCGACGAACCCACCCGGGGCGTCGACGTCGGAGCGCGCGCCGAGCTGTACGCGGTGATCCGCCGGCTCGCGGACGAGGGCCTGGCCGTCCTTCTCGTCTCCAGCGAGGTGCCCGAGGTCCTGGGCCTCGCCGACCGGGTGCTGGTGCTGCGCGAAGGCACCGTGGTGCACACCGCCGACGCCCGCGACCTCGACGAGCACCGCGTACTCGACCTTGTGATGGAAGGGAGCCCGACGGCATGACGCAGCCAGCCCCCGCGGCACGCCAGGACGCGGCCGCGGACCTCACGAAGACACCCCCGGCCCCCGGCCCCCGGCGCCCCGCGCTCGGAGTGCGCGCCGATGTCCGCACCCTGTCGCTCCTCGGTGTCCTCGCCGCCCTCGTCGCCGTCGGCGGCCTCACCCGGCCGGACGAGTTCCTCGCCACCAGCAATCTGCAACTCGTCCTCACCCAGGCGTCCATCATCGGCGTCGTCACCGTCGGCATGACCTTCGTCATCACCAGCGGCGGCATCGACCTGTCCGTCGGCGCGATCGTCGCCCTCGCGTCCGTCTGGGCCACCACCGTCGCCACCCAGGAGTACGGCTTCGCCGGAATCCTCTTCACCGCCGTCGCCGTCGGCCTCGGCTGCGGACTCGTCAACGGGCTGCTGATCGCCTACGGAGGGATGGTGCCGTTCATCGCCACCATCGCGATGCTCGCCTCGGCCCGCGGGCTCGCCCTCCAGATCACCGACGGCAAGACCCAGATCGTCACCGTCGAGTCCGTACTCGACCTCGGTGTCAAGGACGCCCACATCCTCGGCGTCCCCCCGCTGGTCCTGGTCTTCGCGGCCGTCGTCCTCGTCGGCTGGCTGCTGCTCAACCGCACGACCTTCGGCCGCCGCACCTTCGCCGTCGGCGGCAACGCCGAGGCCGCCCGGCTCGCCGGCATCGACATCCGCCGCCAGCGGCTCTCCCTCTATCTGCTCTCCGGGCTCTGCTGCGGCATCGCCGCCTTCATGCTGATCATCCTCTCCGGGTCGGGCCAGAACACCAACGGCAACCTCTACGAACTCGACGCCATCGCCGCCGCCATCATCGGCGGCACCCTCCTCAGCGGCGGCCGGGGCACCATCGCCGGCTCCGTGCTCGGCGTACTGATCTTCACCACGATCACCAATATCTTCGCCCTCAACAACCTGGAGAGCGCGGTCCAGCAGATCGCCAAGGGCGCCATCATCGTCGTCGCGGTCCTGGTCCAGCACCGCACCCTGCGCGGCAGCGGAGACGCCTGACCCCGCCGCCCCCGCCCCGCTCGCCCCACCCGTACACCCACTTCCCACCGAAGGGCCGGTTCCGCCATGCCACAAAGCCCCGTACCCAGCCGCAGAGGACTCCTCCTCGGAGGCGCCGCCGTCTCCGCGGGCGCCGTGCTCACCGCCTGCACCAGCAACGAACCCGCCGACAGGAAGCCCGCCGCCGACAGCGCCCCCGTCGCCGACGACAAGCCCGGCAAGGCCGTCACCATCGGCTTCGCCGGCCCCCAGGCCGACCACGGCTGGCTCAACGCCATCAACGACAACGCCCGCTCACGGGCGAAGAAGTACTCCGATGTCACCCTGGAGATCACCGAGGGCTCCAACGACACCGCCGCCCAGATCGGACAGATCCAGACCCTGATCAACAAGAAGGTCGACGTCCTCGTCATCCTCCCCGCCGACGGCAAGGCCCTCACCCAGGTCGGCCTCCAGGCCATGAAGGCGGGCATCCCCGTCATCAACCTGGACCGCGTCTTCGCCTCCCCGCAGTCCTACCGCTGCTGGATCGGCGGCGACAACTACGGCATGGGCCTCAACGCCGGCCGCTACATCGGAGAACGGCTCAAGGGCAAGGCCGGCGCCAAGGTCATCGAACTCGCCGGCGTCGACAGCCTCGAACTCACCAAACAGCGCACCCAGGGCTTCGACGACGCCCTCAAGAACTACCCCAACATCAAGAAGGTCGCCCGCCAGGCCGCCGACTTCACCGTCGAGTCCGGTCAGGCGAAGATGGCGCAGCTGCTCCAGGCCCAGAGCGGCTTCGACGCCCTGTGGAACCACGACGACGACCAGGGCGTCGGAGCGCTCCGCGCCATCGCCCAGGCCGGCCGCGAGGACTTCGTCATGGTCGGCGGCGCCGGAGCCAAATCCGCCATGGACGCCATCAAGGCCGACAACAGCGTCCTCAAGGCCACCGTGCTCTACCCGCCGACGATGTCCGCGTCCGCCATCGACATCGCCCGCGCCGTCGCCCAGGGCAAGGGCATCGGCGGCATGTCCGAACTGGAGATCCCCGCCACCATCACCCTGTACTCGGCCGTCGTCACCAAGGACAACGTCGACCAGTACCTGCCCACCGGCTTCATCTGAGCGGCACGCCCGCCCCGCGCCGAGCAGAACGACGAGGAGGAATCCGTATGGAACAGACCGACAGCGAGGCCGTACCCCCACCGCCACCGCTCGGTGTCGGCCTGGTCGGATACGCGTTCATGGGAGCCGCCCACTCACAGGGCTGGCGCACCGTGTCCCGCGTCTTCGACCTGCCGCTGCGGCCGGTGCTCGCCGCCATCGCCGGCCGCGACCGCACCGCCGTGCGCGCCGCCGCCGGACGCCACGGCTGGGCCGCCGCCGAGACCGACTGGCGCGACCTCATCGCCCGGGACGATGTGCAGCTCGTCGACATCTGCACCCCGGGCGACCTCCACGCGGAGATCGCCATCGCGGCCCTGGAGGCGGGCAAACACGTTCTGTGCGAGAAACCCCTCGCCAACACCGTCGCCGAGGCCGAGGCCATGGCCGCCGCCGCCGACCGGGCCCGCCCCCGCGGCCAGATCGCCATGACCGGCTTCAACTACCGGCGCGTACCCGCCATCGCCCACGCCCGCCGGCTCATCGCCGACGGCCGTCTCGGCACCCTGCGCCATCTGCGCTTCACCTACCTCCAGGACTGGCTGGTCGACCCCGGCGCCCCCCTCACCTGGCGGCTGGTCCGCGAACACGCCGGCTCCGGCGCGCTCGGCGACCTCGGCGCCCATATCGTCGACCTCGCCCAGCACCTCGCCGGGGAGCATCTGACCGGCGTCAGCGCGCTCACCGAGACCTTCGTACGGGAACGCCCGCTGCCCGCGGGCACCCCGGGCGCCCCCGGCACCGGCACCGTCACCGTCGACGACGCGGCCCTCTTCCACGGGCGCCTCGCCTCCGGAGCGCTCGCCTCCTTCGAGGCCACCCGCATGGCGTCCGGCCGCAAGAACGCCCTCCGCTTCGAGATCAACGGCGAACGCGGCTCCCTCGCCTTCGACCTCGAACGCCTCAACGAACTCTCCTTCCACGACCACACCGAACCCGCCGCCTCCTCCGGCTTCCGGCGCATTCTCGTCACCGAACCCGACCACCCCTACCTCCGGGCCTGGTGGCCCCCCGGGCACGCGCTCGGCTACGAACACACCTTCACCCACCAGGCCCGCGACCTGATCGAAGCCATCGCCGGACGCACCGACCCCGCGCCCACCTTCGCGGACGGCCTCCAGGTCCAGCGGGTCCTGGCCGCCGTGGAGGAGAGCGCCGAGAAGAACTCCGTCCACACCCCCGTACCGCCACAGCTCTGACCAGCGCGGGCCACCACCCGCACGGACCGAGGGAGGCGAGGGCACCATGCCCCGTCCGTTCACACTCTTCACCGGCCAGTGGGCCGACCTCCCGTTGGAGGAGGTGTGCCGGCTCGCCCGGGACTTCGGCTACGACGGCCTGGAACTCGCCTGCTGGGGCGACCACTTCGACGTCCCCCGGGCCCTCGCCGAACCCGGCTACCTCGCCGGGCGCCACGCACTGCTGGAGAAGTACGGCCTGCGCTGCTGGGCCATCTCCAACCACCTCGTCGGACAGGCCGTCTGCGACCACCCCATCGACGAACGCCACCAGGGCATCCTGCCCGCCAGGATCTGGGGCGACGGCGAACCCGAAGGCGTACGCGGGCGGGCCGCCGACGAACTCCGGGACACCGCGCGGGCCGCCGCCGCCTTCGGAGTGCGCACCGTCGTCGGATTCACCGGCTCCTCCATCTGGCATCTGGTCGCCATGTTCCCGCCCGTGCCCCAGACCATGATCGACCGTGGGTACGAGGACTTCGCCGACCGGTGGAACCCCATCCTCGACGTCTTCGACACCGAAGGAGTCCGCTTCGCCCACGAGGTCCACCCCGGCGAGATCGCCTACGACTACTGGACCACCCGCCAGGCCCTCACCGCCCTCGCCGACCGCCCCGCCTTCGGGCTGAACTTCGACCCCAGCCACTTCGTCTGGCAGGACCTCGACCCCGTCGGCTTCCTCTACGACTTCCGCGACCGGATCTACCACGTCGACTGCAAGGAATCCCGCAAACGGCTCGACGGCCGCAACGGGCGCCTCGGCTCCCATCTGCCCTGGGGCGACCCCCGCCGGGGCTGGGACTTCGTCTCCGCCGGACACGGCGACGTCCCCTGGGAGGACGTCTTCCGGATGCTGCGCTCCATCGGCTACGACGGGCCCGTCTCGGTGGAGTGGGAGGACGCCGGGATGGACCGGCTCACCGGCGCGCCCGAGGCCCTCGCCCATCTGAAGCAGTTCGACTTCGACCCCCCGGCCGCCGCTTTCGACGCCGCCTTCGGCAGCGGCCGGTAACCGGCCACAGCCGCACCACCGCAGGTCACGGCCCGGTGGCCCGATCCGCCGCCGGGTCGGTCCGCCCTGCCCGGAACCCCTTTGTCCCGCCGAGAGCGGAAGCCGAACCCGTCTCCCGCACAAGGGGTTTCCGATCCGGACGTACCCGTCTACCGTCCCAGATGTGTACAGCACTGAGGTGGTCCCCGGTGTGACGGCGCACTCCGGTTCCACGGCACCCCCCGCCCGTTCAACCGGTCCATTCCGGAGGAAAACGTGCACTCCACTCTGCCCCCGAACCGCCCCGCCCGCAGGACAAGATCCCGAGCCCGCACCGCGCTCGCCCTCCTCACCGGCACGCTCCTCGCGGCCACCACCGTCGTCCTCGCCCCCGCGCAGGCCGCCGCCGAGCCTCCCGCCCGCGCCGCCGCGCAAACGGACACCCGGGCCGCCGACCAAGCGGACACCCGCGCCGCCGCGCACACGGGCGTCCGGACTGCCGCGCACACGGGCGTCCGCGCCTCGGCGGAATCCGCACCGGACCCCGCAGCCGAGGAATTCCAGCAGGTCACCCTCGCCAAGGGCGCCGCCGAAACCGGCGAACCCATCTCGCTGGCCGTCCTCCCGGACCGCAGCGTCCTGCACACCTCCCGCAACGGCGAACTGCGGATCACCGACAGCGCGGGCAACACCCGGCTCGCCGGCTCCCTCCCCGTCTACACCCACGACGAGGAGGGCCTCCAGGGCATCGGCCTCGACCCCCGCTTCAGCGAGAACCGCTTCGTCTACCTCTACTACGCGCCGAAGCTCGACACCCCCGCCGGTGACGCCCCCGCCGACGGAACCGCGGCCGACTTCGCCCCCTTCGACGGCGTCAACCGGCTCTCGCGCTTCGTGCTCAAGGCCGACGGCACACTCGACAACGCCAGCGAGAAGAAGATCCTCGACGTTCCGGCGACCCGCGGCATCTGCTGCCACGTCGGCGGCGATATCGACTTCGACGCCCAGGGCAATCTCTATCTGTCGACCGGCGACGACTCCAACCCCTTCGCCTCCGACGGATACACCCCCGTCGACGACCGCCCCGGCCGCAACCCCGCGTACGACGCGCGCCGCACCTCCGGCAACACCAACGACCTCCGCGGCAAGATCCTCCGCATCAAGGTCGCCGACGACGGCTCCTACACCGTCCCCGAAGGGAACCTCTTCGCGCCCGGCACGGACAGGACCCGGCCCGAGATCTACGCCATGGGCCTCCGCAACCCCTTCCGCTTCAGCGTCGACCGCAAGACCGGCCACCTCTACGTCGGCGAGTACGGCCCCGACGCCGCCGCCGCCGACCCCGCACGCGGCCCCGCGGGCAAGGTCGGCTTCCTCCGCGTCACCCAGCCCGCCAACTTCGGCTGGCCCTTCTGCAGCACCGCCGGCGAGCCCTACACCGACTACGACTTCGCCACCAAGACCCCCGGCGCCACCTTCGACTGCGCCGCCCCCCGCAACGAATCCCCCCACAACACCGGGCTCACCGAGCTGCCCGCCGCGCAGAAGGCATGGATTCCCTACAACGGGGGCTCCGTGCCCGCCTTCGGCACCGGCTCCGAATCACCCATGGGCGGACCCGTCTACCGCTACGACCCGGAGAACCCCTCCCCGGTCAAATTCCCCGAAGCCTACGACGGCGACTTCTTCGCCGGGGAATTCGGCCGCCGCTGGATCAAACGCATCGAACAGGGCACGGACGGCTCCCTCGGCACCATCAACCCCTTCCCCTGGACCGGCACCCAGGTCATGGACATGGCCTTCGGACCGGACGGCGCCCTCTACGTCCTCGACTACGGCACCGCCTGGTTCGGCGGCGACCACAACTCCGCCCTCTACCGCATAGAGAACGCCACCGGCGGGCGCTCACCCGTCGCCGAAGCCGGCGCCGACAAGACCTCCGGCAAAGCCCCCCTCCGCGTCTCCTTCTCCTCCGAAGGCACCACCGACGCCGACGGCGACACCCTCACCCACCACTGGGACTTCGGCGACGGCACCACCTCCACCGAAGCCAACCCCAGCCACCGCTACCGCGCCAACGGCACCTACACCGCCACCCACACCGCCAAGGACCCCACCGGCCGCACCGGCGCCGCGAGCGTCCGCATCGTCGTCGGCAACACCGCCCCCAAGGTCACCCTCGAACTCCCCGCCGACGGAACCCTCTTCAGCTTCGGCGACGACATCCCCTTCCGCGTCAGAGCCACCGACGCCGAGGACGGACCCGTCGACTGCGCCAAGGTCAAGGTCAGCTACATCCTCGGCCACGACAGCCACGGCCACCCCATCACCTCCGCCAACGGCTGCACCGGCACCATCAAAACCTCCTCCGACGGCGGACACGACCCCAACGCCAACATCTTCGGCGTCCTCGACGCCGAGTACACGGACGGCGGAGGCGGCGGCCAGGCCCCCCTCACCACCCACGACCAGGTCCAGCTCCAGCCCCGCCACCGGCAGGCCGAGCACTACAACGCCTCCCAGGGCATCCGCACCTACAACAAGGCCACCGCCAACGGCGGCAGAACCGTCGGAGACATCAACAACGACGACTGGATCTCCTTCAAGCCCTACAACCTGACCGGAGCCACCAAACTCACCGCCCGGATCTCCTCCAACGGCGCCGGCGGCTTCCTCGAAGTCCGCACCGCGTCACCCACCGGGAAGATCCTCGGCTCCACCCCCATACCCGTCACCGGCGGCTGGGAGACCTTCCAGGACATCGACCTTCCCCTGCGGTCCGTGCCCAAGAAGACCACCGAACTCTTCCTCGTCTTCAAGGGCGGCACCGGAGCCCTCTACGACCTGGACGACTTCACCCTCTCCAACAGCCCCCCGGACCGCACCGCCAAACGCATCCTCGTCTTCTCCAAGACCGCCGGCTACCGCCACGCCTCCATCCCCGCCGGCATCACCGCACTCAAGGAACTCGGCAGAACCAGCAACATCACCGTCGACTCCACCGAAACCGCGGCCCAGTTCACCACCAGCAACCTCGCCCGCTACGACGCCGTCGTCTTCCTCTCCACCACCGGCAACGTCCTCAACGCCGCCCAGCAGCTCGCGTTCGAGAACTACATCGCCACCGGCGGCGGCTACCTGGGCATCCACGCCGCCGCCGACACCGAATACGACTGGCCCTACTACGGCAGACTCGTCGGCGCCTACTTCAGCTCCCACCCCCGCATCCAGTCCGCGACCGTACGCGTCGAGGACCGCGCCCACCCCGCCACCCAGCACCTCGGCGAGGAGTGGACCCGCACCGACGAGTGGTACAACTTCGCCACCAACCCCCGAGGCAACACCCGCGTCCTCGCCGGCCTCGACGAAACCACCTACGAGGGCGGCACCATGAAGGGCGACCACCCCATCGCCTGGTGCCAGACCTTCGAAGGCGGCCGGTCCTTCTACACCGGCGGCGGCCACACCCAGGACTCCTACACCGAACCCGCCTTCCGCCAGCACCTCCTCGGCGGACTGCGCTACGCATCCGGCCAGGTCAAAGCCGACTGCACCCCCCGCACCGGTGAACGGTCCCTCTTCAACGGCAAAACCCTCAACGGCTGGAAGCAGGCCGGCCCCGGACGCTTCACCGTCACCGACGGAGCGCTCCGCACCGAAGGCGGCATGGGCATGCTCTGGTATCACGCCAAGGAGCTCACCTCCTACACCCTGGAACTCGACTGGAAGGTCGACGGAGACGACAACTCCGGCATCTTCATCGGCTTCCCCGCCTCCGACGACCCCTGGTCCGCCGTCACCAACGGCCATGAGATCCAGATCGACGCCACCGACGCCCCCGACCGCACCACAGGCTCCGTCTACGGCTTCAAATCAGCCGACCGCAAAGCCCGCGACCGCGTACTGCGGCCCCCGGGCCAGTGGAACACCTACGAAATCAAGGTCAAGGGCGAACGCCTCCAGCTCTTCCTGAACGGCTCCAAGATCAACGACTTCACCAACACCGACCCCGCCCGCAGCCTCACCGACGGATACATCGGCCTCCAGAACCACGGCACCGACGACCAGGTGTCCTTCCGCGACATCACCCTCAGGGAGCAGCCCCAGTAGGCCGCACCCGCCACGACGGCGGCGGGCGGGGAGGCGCCGTACCCCCCGCCCGCCGTCCCCCCCACCCCCGAGAACAACCAGGCAGGGAGGCAGTAGCCCGTGTCGACACCCCACCCCGCGACACCCACCGGCATCTGGCTCATCGGAGCCCGCGGCTCCGTCGCCACCACCACCATCACCGGCTGCGCCGCACTCAACGCCGGACTGCACCCACCCACCGGCATGGTCACCGAAACCCCCGCCTTCGCCGCCTCCCGGCTCCCCCCACTCGACTCCCTCGTCTTCGGCGGCCACGACACCCACCACACCCCCCTCCCCAAACGAGCCGAGGAACTCACCACCGCCGGCGTCCTCCCACCCGGACTCACCAACGCCCTCCACACCGAACTCACCACCACCGACCAGGACATACGCCCCGGCGGACCCCACCACGGCGACACCCGCACCGACAACGAACTCATCCACGCCTTCGCCACCGACATCACCGCCTTCCGCGACCGCCACACCCTCGCCCGCGTCATCGTCATCAACCTCTCCACCACCGAACCCGCACCCCCACCGGACGCCGAACGCCTCGCCCCCAGCTCCCTCTACGCCGCGGCCGCCCTCCGCGCCGGCTGCCCCTACATCAACTTCACCCCCTCCACCGGGCTGCACACCCCGGCCCTCCAGGCCGCCGCCGCGGCCGGCGGACTTCCCCACGCCGGCCGCGACGGCAAAACCGGCCAGACACTGCTCCGCTCCGTACTCGCCCCGATGTTCGTCCAACGCGCCCTGTCCGTACGGGCATGGTCCGGCACCAACCTCCTCGGCGGCGGAGACGGAGCGGCCCTCGCCGACCCCGCGGCAGCCGCCGCCAAGAACACCGGCAAGGAACGCGCCCTCACCGACACCCTCGGCCACACCCCCGAAGGCACCGTCCACATCGACGACGTCCCCGCCCTCGGCGAATGGAAGACCGCCTGGGACCACATCGCCTTCGACGGCTTCCTCGGCAACCGCATGATCCTCCAGACCATCTGGCAGGGCTGCGACTCCGCCCTCGCCGCCCCCCTCGTCCTCGACCTCGCCCGCCTCACCGCCCGCGCCCACCAAGCCGGACTCTCCGGACCCCTCACCCCGCTCGGCTTCTACTTCAAGGACCCCGACGGCGGCCCCGCCTCCCTCGCCGACCAGTTCACCGAACTCCTCGCCTTCGCCGAACTGCTCCGGGAGACCCCATGACCACCCTCCTCGGCCGCCTCGGCACCCCCCGCCCCCGCCCCCTCGCCCCACCCTCCGCCGCCCCCCGCCGCGACCGCCCCCGCTCCCGCTCCCGCCTGCGGGCCTGGGCCGAACTCCTCCGCGTCTCCGCCACCCTCACCGTCCCCGGCGACACCCTCACCGGCGCCGCCACCCTCGGCCTCCGCCCCAACCGGGGCACCGCCCTCGCCCTCGGCGCCTCACTCTGCCTCTACGAAGCCGGCATGGCCCTCAACGACTGGGCCGACCGCGCCGAGGACACCGCCGAACGTCCCCACCGCCCCATCCCCTCCGGCCGCATCACCCCCACCGCGGCCCTCACCGCCGCCACCGCCCTCACCGCCGCCGGCCTCACCCTCGCCTCCCGCGCCGGCCGCCCCGCCCTCACCCTCGCCACCGCCCTCGCCGCCACCGTCTGGGCCTACGACCTCCACCTCAAACACACCCGGGCCGGCCCCGCCGCGATGGCCACCGCGCGCACCCTGGACCTCCTCCTCGGAGCCACCGCCACGGCCACCGCCACCACCGCCCACCGGACAGCCCCCGCACCCACCACCCCGCCGACCACCACAGCCACCCCCCTCCCGGCCCCGGCCCGCCACCCGGCCCTCACCGCAGCCACCACCGCACTCCCCGCGGCCCTCACCCTCGGCACCCACACCTACGCCACCACCGCCCTCTCACGACACGAAACCCACGGCGGCTCCACCAGCGCCCCCCTCACCGCCCTCGCCACCACCCTCACCCTCGCCACCCACACCACCCTCCGCCCCCACCCCACCGGCCCCCCGCAACCCGCCCACCGACTCCTCCGCACCGCCCTCGCCACCACCTACACCCGCACCACCGCCACCCCCAGCCTCCACGCCGCCCTCAACCCCTCCCCACCCCTCACCCAACGCGCCGTCGGCGCCGGCATCCGCGCCATGATTCCCCTCCAGGCCACCCTCGCCGCCCGCAACCACACCACCACCGGCACCCTCACCGCCCTCACCCTCATGGGACTCGCCCCACTCGCCCGCGCACTCTCCCGGAAGGTGAGCCCCACATGAACCCCACCCCACCCACCACCCCCCTCCGCTACGGCTACGGCACCAACGGACTCACCGACCTGCGCCTCAACGACGCCCTCGCCCTCCTCGCCGACCTCGGCTACGACGGCACCGGCCTCACCCTCGACCACATGCACCTCGACCCCCTCGCCCCCGACCTCCCCACCCGCACCCGCGACACCGCCACCCGCCTCGCCCGACTCGGACTCGACGTCACCATCGAAACCGGCGCCCGATACATCCTCGACCCCCGCCACAAACACGGCCCCTCCCTGCTCGACCCCGACCCCACCGCCCGGGCCACCCGCACCGGCCTCCTCCTCACCGCCCTCAGAATCGCCACCGACCTCGGCGCCCGAGCCGTCCACTGCTTCAGCGGCACCACCCCCCACCACACCGACCCCACCACCGCCTGGAAACGCCTCGCCCAATCCCTCACCCCCGTACTCGACGCCGCCCACACCGCCGGCATCCCCCTCGCCATCGAACCCGAACCCGGCCACCTCCTCGCCACCCTCGACGACTTCCACCACCTCCGCGAACTCCTCGGCAACCCCGAACCCCTCGGCCTCACCCTCGACATCGGCCACTGCCAGTGCCTCGAAGAACAGAGCCCCGCCGACTGCGTCCGCGCCGCCGCCCCCTGGACCCGCCACATCCAGATCGAGGACATGCGCCGAGGCATCCACGAACACCTCCCCCTCGGCCACGGAGAGATCGACTTCCCGCCCGTCCTCCACGCCCTCGCCGCCACCGGCTACCAGGGCCTCACCGTCGTCGAACTCCCACGCCACTCCCACGCCGGACCCGACCTCGCCCGCACCTCCATCGAATTCCTGCGGACAGCGGAAGCCACCCCATGCTGACCACCCGCGCCGAACTCGACCCCCACCTCGACAACACCGCCCGCACCTGGCTCGACCACGCCCTCGCCACGACAGCCGACCCCGCCACCCCCGCCTGGGAAACACACTTCGCCACCGCCGGCCGGCACTGCGGACCCCACCACGCCGACGCCGTACGCACCCTGCTCCTCACCACCGCCCGACCCGACCCGCCCACCCTCACCCGCCTCTACCACCACGGCACCGCCGCCGAACGCCGCGCCCTCCTCCTCGCCCTCCCCCACCTCGACCACCTCACCCCGCCCACCGCCGCCCTCCCCCTCGTGGAGGACGCCCTGCGCACCAACGACACCCGGCTCATCGCCGCCGCCCTCACCCCCTACGCCGCCCAGCACCTCGCCCCCCACACCTGGCGGCACGCCATCCTCAAATGCCTCTTCACCGGCGTACCCACCGATGCCATCGCCGGGCTCGCACAACGCGCCCACGGCGACCGGGAACTCGCCCGGATGCTCCACGACTACGCCGCCGAACGCACCGCCGCGGGCCGCGACACACCCCCCGACCTCAACCGCCTGCTGACCCTGACCGGCCAGCCGCCCGAGGAGCCCCGATGCGCATCTTCGACCCCCACATCCACATGACCTCCCGCACCACCGACGACTACCAGGCCATGTACGACGCCGGAGTCCGCGCCCTGGTCGAACCCTCCTTCTGGCTCGGCCAGCCCCGCACCTCACCCGCCAGCTTCCACGACTACTTCGACGCCCTCCTCGGCTGGGAACCCTTCCGCGCGGCCCAATACGGCATCGCCCACCACTGCACCATCGCCCTCAACCCCAAAGAGGCCAACGACCCCCGCTGCACCCCCGTGCTCGACGAACTGCCCCGCTACCTCGTCAAGGACACCGTCGTCGCCGTCGGTGAAATCGGCTACGACTCCATGACCCCCGCCGAGGACACCGCGCTCGCCGCGCAACTCCAGCTCGCCGCCGACCACGGCCTGCCGGCGCTCGTCCACACCCCGCACCGCGACAAGTCGGCCGGGCTCCGCCGCACCCTCGATGTCATCCGCGAATCCGCCCTCCCACCGGAGCGCGTCCTCCTCGACCACCTCAATGAAACAACCGTAGAACACGCCACTGACAGCGGGTGCTGGCTCGGCTTCTCCATCTACCCCGACACCAAAATGGACCCCGAGCGGATGATCGCCGTCCTCAAGAGCCACGGAACCGAGAAGATCCTCGTCAACTCGGCCGCCGACTGGGGAAAGAGCGACCCCCTCAGCACCCGCCGAGTCGGCGACGCCATGCTCGCCGCCGGATTCACCGAGGACGACACCGAACAGATCCTCTGGCGCAACCCCGTCGCCTTCTACGGACTCAGCGGACGGCTCCAGCTCGACATCACCCCGCCCCCACCCCTCCACCAGGGCAACTCCATCCTCCGCGGCGGGGAATGAGGAGGCAGCGGCCATGCGCTTCCGCCACCCCGACGGCACCACCCTCCACCTCGCCTACTGCACCAACGTCCACCCCGCGGAAACCCTCGACGGCGTCCTCGCCCAACTCCGCGACCACTGCGAACCCGTCCGCAGACGACTCGGCCGCGACCGGCTCGGCATCGGCCTCTGGCTCGCCAAGGACGCCGCCCACACCCTCACCACCGACCCCGCCGCCCTGCGCCGGCTCCGCGCCGAACTCGACCGCCGAGGACTCGAAGTCGTCACCCTCAACGGCTTCCCCTACCAGGGCTTCGGCTCCGAAACCGTCAAATACCGGGTCTACCGCCCCGACTGGACCCACCCCCTGCGCCTCGCCCACACCACCGACCTCGCCCGGCTGCTCGCCGGCCTCCTGCCCGACGACGTCACCGAAGGCACCATCTCCACCCTCCCCCTCGCCTGGCGCACCGGCTTCGACGCCACCGCCGCCGAGACCGCCCGCACCGCGCTCACCACCCTCGCCCACCGCCTCGACGCCCTCGCCGACCTCACCGGCAAATCCATCCGCGTCGCCCTCGAACCCGAACCCGGCTGCACCATCGAAACCACCGCCGACGCCATCGGACCGCTCACCGGGATCGGCTCCGACCGCATCGGCATCTGCATCGACACCTGCCACCTCGCGACCTCCTTCGAGGACCCCGGAACGGCCCTCGCCCGGCTCACCGCCGCCGGTGTCACCATCCCCAAAGCACAGCTCTCCGCCGCCCTCCACGCCGAGGAACCCCACCTCCCCGAGGTCCGCGCGGCACTCGCCGCCTTCGCCGAACCCCGCTTCCTCCACCAGACCCGCACCCGCACCGCCGCCGGACTGCGCGGCACCGACGACCTCGGCGAAGCCCTCACCGGCCACGTGCTCCCCGACGCCTCCCCCTGGCGGGCCCACTTCCACGTCCCCCTGCACGCCCCGCCCGCACCGCCCCTCACCTCCACCCTCCCCGTCCTCCGGTCCGCCCTGACCGGACTCGTCGGCCCGGCCGTGCCCCTCACCCGCCACCTGGAGATCGAGACCTACACCTGGCAGGCCCTCCCGGCCGGGCTCCGCCCCCGCAACCGGGGCCAACTGGTGGAGGGGATCGCGGCGGAACTGACGCTGGTGCGGGATCTGCTGGTCGACCTCGGGCTCAAGGAGCTGCCATGACCCCCACCGGGGCCCCCTCCCCTCCCCCCTCCCCACCCACCCCCGCCCCCCGCCCCACCCCTCTCCTCGTCATCGACGTCGTCGGCCTCACCCCCCGTCTCCTCGATCACATGCCCCGGCTGAGGGCGCTCGCCGTGTCCGGCTCGCACGCCCCGCTCACCACGGTGCTGCCCGCGGTGACCTGTGCCGCCCAGTCCACCTTCCTCACCGGTGTGCCCCCGGCCGAGCACGGCATCGTCGGCAACGGCTGGTACTTCCGTGAGCTGGGCGAAGTACTGCTGTGGCGGCAGCACAGCGGTCTGGTCTCCGGCGACCGGATCTGGGATGCCGCCCGGCGCGCCCACCCCGGGTACACGGTCGCGAACATCTGCTGGTGGTACGCGATGGGCGCCGATACGGACATCACCGTCACCCCGCGTCCGGTGTACTACGCGGACGGCCGCAAGGAGCCCGACTGCTACACCCGCCCTCCGTCTCTCCACGACGAGCTGACGGACAGATTCGGCACCTTCCCCCTGTTCCACTTCTGGGGCCCGGGCGCGGACATCGTCTCCTCCCGCTGGATCACGGACGCGACCCGCCACATCATGGCCACCAGCGACCCGGATCTCACACTCTGCTACCTCCCTCATCTCGACTACGACCTGCAGCGGTACGGCCCCGACGACCCGCGCTCCCACCGCGCGGCGGCCGAGCTGGACGCGGTGATGGCTCCGCTGCTCGACGACGCCCGGCAGCAGGGCCGTACCGTCGTCGCGCTCTCCGAGTACGGCATCACCCGTGTCAGCCGTCCCGTCGACATCAACCGGGCACTGCGCCGCGCCGGTCTGATCGAGGTGCACACCCAGGACGGCATGGAGTATCTCGACCCGATGGCCTCACGGGCCTTCGCCGTCGCCGATCACCAGATCGCCCATGTCTATGTGCGCCGGCCCGAGGACCTGGACGCCACCCGTGCGGCCCTGGAGGGGCTTCCCGGTGTGGAGACACTCCTCGACGACGAGGGCAAGAAGGCTCAGGGTCTCGACCACCCCCGCTCCGGTGAGCTGGTCGCCGTCGCCGAGCCCGATGCGTGGTTCACGTACTACTACTGGCTCGATGACGCCCGGGCCCCGGACTTCGCCCAGCTCGTCGAGATCCACCGGAAGCCCGGCTACGACCCCGTCGAGCTGTTCATGAATCCGCACGATCCCTATGTACGGCTCCGGGCGGCCACGGCGGTGGCCCGCAAGAAGCTCGGGATGCGCTACCGGCTCGCGGTGGTGCCTCTCGACCCGGAGCCTATTCGCGGCAGCCATGGCCGCCTTCCGCCGAGCGATGACGAAGGTCCGCTCATTCTGTGCTCCACCCCCCGCGCTGTGGACGGCCGTGTCGCGGCCACCGATGTGAAGGCCCTGCTGCTCCGGCTGGCTGGTCTCCACTGAACCACACCTCACCGACAACGAGGAGTTATCCACAATGAGCCGCTTCAGCAAGGGCGATGACGCCGAACTCTCCCGCCGTCTCAGCAGACGCGGGATGCTCGGTGTCGCGGCCGGCGCGACCGCCGCCGCGATGCTGACCACTCCCGCGAGCGGGGCCCCGGCAGCCTCCGGGGCCGGTGGGGAGCCCCGGGGGAACCGGGGGAGGGGCCGGGGAAGGCCGGTTCTGCCGCCCGGCCGTCTCGGGATTCAGCTGTACTCGCTGCGTGACAAGGTCTCCACACTGGGTTTCGCCGCGGTCTTCGCGGAGCTGGAGAGATACGGCTACGACGAGATCGAGCTCGCCGGGTACACCCAGGGCTCGGCGGGCCCCATCACCCTCGCGCGGCTCAAGCGACTGGCCCGCGATCACGGTCTGACGCCGATCGGCAGCCATGTCGGCTACTACTCCAGCGACCCGAACGCCTACACCTTCGCCCAGAACCTGGACAAGGTTCTCGACGACGCCCAGGCGCTCGGGCTGAAGCACATAGGCACCCCCGCGCCCCCGTTCCGCTACGGCACCACCGTCGACGCCTGGAAGCGGGCGGCGGAGGACTTCAATGTCTACGGCGCCGCGGCCCGGCGCCGGGGCATGAAGTTCTACCAGCACAATCACGCGGAGGAGTTCTCCTTCGCCACGGACCGCCCCGATGTCCGCCTCTACGACGTCCTTCTCGCCGAGACCGACCCCGAGCTGGTCTTCCTGGAGATGGACATCTACTGGGCGTATGTGGGACAGCACCGTTTCAGCAAGCGCCCCGACGGACGCCCCGCCCCCTTCGACCCGCTCGGCTACGTCCTGCGCCGGCCCGATCGCTATCCGCTCTTCCATGTGAAGGACGGCGAACGCGACGAGTCCGTCCGCGACGGCTACCGGATGAGCGACGTCGGCGACGGCGACATCGACTACCGCCGCTTCATGTCCGCGGTCGGCAGAACCCACGGCGGCCGCCGCGACCACCACTGGCAGGCCGAACACGACAACCCGGCCGACTCGCTCGCGTTCGCCCGCAAGTCCAGCGCCCATCTCCACGCACTGCGCGAGAACGACTGCTGACCGCCCACCCCTCCCCACCCGCGAGCCCGCCCGGCCCGCACCCCCACCGGGCGGGCCGCGCCGGGTATCCAGCCGGTCACGTATGGTCACGGCCCGGGCCGGAGTGGCGAGTGGATGCCTGATCACTGCCCTGACCACGGGATATGTGGGTGAGAGGCACCTCGGACCCCTGGTATTGTTGTCCATGTCGCCGAGGGGAGAACCCGAGGCGGTCACCTTGTCCGGGTGGCGGAATGGCAGACGCGCTAGCTTGAGGTGCTAGTGCCCTTTATCGGGCGTGGGGGTTCAAGTCCCCCCTCGGACACCAGCAGGAACCCCAGTTGATCTGGGGTTTTTCTGTTTCTCGGGCTGCGGCGTGACCAGCCACGTGACCAACAGCCGGGCGAATCTCCTGGTCGGACCAGGGATGGCAGGCCGAGTCGGCCCGCTCCGGTTGCGCTTTTCTTCGCCGTCGCCCTGGCGGCCCTGGGAGCCGTGGCAGATTGCGAGCTGCTAAGACGTGGCGGTTCGAGCCTGCCCGCTTCGGGGGTCATACCTCCACCCCTTCGCCGTCGCACCTCTCTCCGCCGACGCGCCCGCCCGTCCTGCCGGGCGAGCGGCTGTGCGCCACGCTGAGCACCTGGCAGAGCGGGAGCCAGGCCAGTCCAGCGTCCGACAGCAGGCAGCGAGACAGGCGCACAGCGCCCTGCTGTGGCAGGCACGTCAGGCTTTCAGTGGGGCGCGGCAGCGTCCACCAGGACGACGGGACAGGGCGTCTCATGAACCATCGTTAGTGAGACGACACGGCAACCGTCGGACTGTGTCCGTTTCGCTCACGTCTCACCGTCTCGAAACTCGTCTCAAAAGATCCCGCTCGGACCTGGATTTCGAGACGCGTTTTGAGACGGTCTGGCCATGCCGAAGAAGATCACCCCGGCCGAACAGGTCGAGCGCCACGACTGCCCCAAGTGCCAGGCACCCGCAGGAAGCCCCTGCCGTACCGGTGCGGGCAAGGTGGCAGCCGGCTACCACACGGGGCGCTTCGCCCTCGTGCCCGCCTCGAAGGCGGAACTCACCGTGAAGACCCCGGCCGACAGGCAGCCTGGCAAGGCGTGCACACAGGGCGCACCCGTGGCACAGGCGCCCGAAGGGAAGCCGGGCGCAGCGATCCGGCTCGGCTGCGCCCGGTGCTCCACGGTGGGGCAGGAACTCCAGTCCCCGTTGGACGCCCTTGCCGGGGCCCAGTGCACCCGTGTGTTCTCCGAGGAGATCAGTACCCGCGTGAAGGAGCGGCCGGAGCTGGAGAAGGCTCTCGCCCTCGCGCGGGAGAGTCAGGCAGGCCGCACCCGGGCAAGCCGTCATCCTCACCGTGGTCGAGATGAAGCGCCTTGCCCGCAACGTGGCGGAGTTGATGTCCCTGTCCGCCACCCTCCAAGCAGATGGCATCCAACGTGAACTCCTCTCCGGCCCCCCCCACGGGCGTGTACGACCCGAACGGGGCGGGCGCCATCGTCTTCGCCGTACTCGCCGTCAGTGCGGAGGTCGAGCGGGAGGGCATCCGGGAGAAGACCTTGGAAGGCTTGGACGCTGCGGCCCGCAAGGGCAACCACAGGGGACGCCCCACCGTCGTGGACGACGACAGTTAGCCGCAGCCCGTGCCCGGCACGCCAAGGGAGAGAGCGTCACCGCCATCGCCAAGGCGCTGGGGATCTCCCGAGCCACCCTCTACCGGCATATCGGTGAGAGCGCCTGAGACAGGCGCACAGGGGCGCAGTCAGGCGCTCACCTCGGAGTGCACAGGAACGGGCGGGCGCACTCCGGTGAGCGCCTCCGCTCGGGCAACCAGGCGGGGCGCAAGGTCCGGGTACCAGCCACGGGCTACGGCTTGCAGCATCTCGGCCAGGGCCGCGAGTTCCCCGATTCGGCCGGCGGGGGTGTCGAGTGTCGGCGCGCATTCCTTGCGGATGCGGGCGGCCACGTCAGGGACAAGCAGGCTGTTGGCGTGGAGAAGTCCCACGTCGTAGCCGAACGGCACGAGGCCCCACCGCTCCCAGTCCAGCAGGCACAGGGGCGCGGTGGTGAGGTTGCCCCAGTGCAGGTCACCGTGACCGGTCACCCTCTTCACCCTCGCGGGGGCCGGGATGCCAAGGAACTGAGGGAAGGCCCGTTCGATCCACCCGTCCCGGACGGTCGTCTTCGCACCCTCCGCTTCAGCGAGCAGGGCAAGGGCTTGGCGAAGGTCCGCCCACCACTCGTCAGGCAACGCGGGGTCCTGGTCGATGTCGGCCCGGTCCGGGGACACCACCGGTTGCGTGAGGTGGGCCAGAACTTCCGCCTCAAAAGCCCACTCGCCGTCAGTCCAGTCGTGCACCCCGTACAGGCGGGGGCGGGGCACGCCGTCAGGCACCAGCTCCGAGGCCCCGACGATGCCTTCCCCCGCCTTCCTGCCCGCGTTCCTCTTCGCCGTCCGGCTGACCCGTAGCCACCGGTCCCCCGCTCGGCGTCCGAGAGTGACACCGAGGAAGCCCCACGCCAGCGGCCCCGTGCAGGTGAGGCCCAGTGCCTTGGCCGCCCGGTCGTGGGCGGCCTCCATCAGGGCCTGCACCTCCTCATTCACCGGCGAGTTCATCCGTCACCCTCCTGAGTTCCTGGGCCGTCAGCGGCGCCGCCAGAGCCTTGGCCACATCGTCCCAGTGCTCGCGGGTGCTCGCGGAGGTGAGGACGACATCAAGGCCGGGACACGAGCCAACGGCCAGCAGGGCAGCGGCTGCGGCCGACAGGCCGGGGCGGATGAGGCTCACCAGTTCGGGTGTCATGGCGTCGAGGAGCTCGCCCCCGTGCAGGGGAGCGGAGCCGAAGGTGATCAGCCCCGCGTCCTTCGCCCGCACCAGTGGTCCGCCGCCGTTCAGGGCCTGTGTGATCGGGGCATCCATGATCAGGCTGACGGGCATCTGCAAGCCCGTGAAGTGGTGCTCGGCGGAACCGGCCGCCTGCCGGGCGAGCGTGAGCAACTCGGGCACGCTGAGCGCTCCGGAGGCCAGGCCCGACCAGGTGGCAACGCCGTACCCGCCGATCCTGCCCGCGTGGGCGAACTCTTCCAGCGCCGTGAAGGCTTGCCGCACCCGCCCGTGCAGAGCGGCACGGTCAAGGCCGTGCCCGTGGTGCTCCGGGTTGTGCACGAACACCAGGTCCACGCGCCCGAGCGCGGCCAACGACCGCTCCGTCTGCCAGCGGACGAAGCCCCGCTCAAGGCTGTGCCTACCGGCCGCCTCCTCCCGGGCGAGCACGCCCTCAGCCAGGGCGGCACGGCCCTGCTCCTCCGTGAAGAACCCCGTCTTCGTGGCTACCCGCACGGTCGGGTACTCCCCGAGAACCGGGCGCAGTTCCTCATGCGCCCGACCACGGGCGTAGTTGGGTGCCGTGTCCACCCAGGGACTACCGGCCGCCAGGGCGGTGCGTGCCGCCCGACTGACGGCACGCACGCGGTATGTCCCCAGGCAGAGCGCGGCGGTCACAGCGCCGTCCCCACGACTGCGACGGCGTGGCCGTCGATGAGGACGGAGACCAGTTCGGCCACCTCCTTGACCTCAAGCCCGGCGGAGTCGGCGAGTTCGCCGAGCGTGGCCGGCCGGTTGGTCAGCAGCGTGTCCAGCGCGGGCGCGGCGGACTCGGCGAAGTCCCAAGCCGTACCGGCCGCAGAGAAGGTGACCGTGCCCTGTTCGCGGTTCGCGGTCAGGCGGCCCCTCGGAGTGGTGAGCTTGACCGCGATCTCCCCCCGTGCGGGGAGTTCGCCCACGTAGGGCAGGGACGGAATCGCGTGGCCCAGATCCGTCGTGTCGATCGACTCCGCCCACCGCTCCACGAGGCGGGGGTCCGCCATCATGTCGGCCACCTCACGGCGTACAGCGTCGATGAAGTCCGACTGTTCCGCCGACGAGCCGAAGCGCGGAATGTCCCGGCGGAGCGCGAGGGACGCCCTGAGCTGATCGACGACCCACAGCATCAGGTCAGCACCTGTGTGCGGGACCATCCCGAACGTGAGGTGAAGGGACTCCGTCCCCTGATCGGCGGTGACCGAGTGCCACCAGCCGCGCGGCAGGTAGAGCACGTCGCCCGGGGACATAACGAGGTCCGCCATCGGGTCGCCCTCCGGCTCCTCCGGCGACTCCACGTCCCGGAAGGCGGGCGCTTCACGGGTCATCCCCCACAGGCGCCACCGCTTCGAGCCGTGCAGTTGGACCACGACCACATCGTGGTCGTCCCAGTGCCGGCCGAAGCCCTCCCGCTCGGTCCACGAGGCGTACACGTTGGCCTGCGCGGAAGTTCCGAGGAAGCGTTCCAGTGCCTCCGCAGCCGCCCCCACGGAGGGGTGGATCTTCTCCACCGCGTCAAGGACCAGCGACGCCCCGTCCCTGAGCCGGGCGTGGAAGTCGGACGGCTGGATGCGGGAACAGGTGACCGCGCGGCGGTTCGTGGTGGGGATCGCGTAGCGGTGGAGCGGGACCATCTCGCCGTCGACCGACAGGCGCAGCCGGGGCGGCTCCAGCCGCTGCGCGGAGATGATCCGGTTCAGGTCGTCCCAGGAGAACAGGCCCGCCGTGTCGGTGGCCCCGGGGAAGTGCGCGTATGAGCGGTGGTACTTCTGGGCGAGGAACGTGTCCCCGCCCAGACGCCCCGCCCACGAGGCTGCATCAAGCAACGTGGGCGCTCCCGTCAGTCGTTGCCGTCGGAACGGCCACTGCTGACGTCAGACTCCTGCTCGGCGCGGGTGCGCGCGGCCATGATCTTCCGCTTCGCGACGAGCAGGCCACCCCCCCTCGGGGGCCACCGAACCGGTGTTCTCTTCCACCATCGGACTACCTCTCTTCTCGGGAACTCCCGCCGGGAATCCGGCAGGAAGCAAAGGGGGACAGCGACGAGCGCGGCAGTTACCGGAACGCCAGGGTTCCAGCGAGAACCAGGGCACAGCCGCAGAGGATCGCGGCCAGGTAGAGCGGCCCCGCGTATCGGCCAAAGTGGCGCGGCACCCAGTGGCCCAGGCGACGCATCACGTCGCCTTCGGCTCCACAGCCACGGGGCGGAGAGCACTGGCAGGCAACGAACTGCGACCCGTGCACCGAGGGCACCTGCACGGCGGGTACTTGGCCGGCGAACCCAGGATCACCGCATTGCGCGGCTCCACCTGCACCTCACGAACCGGGCCGTGCGTCCGGCCGCCGTCGTACGACACCCGCAGAGTCATGCGCCCCGTCACGAGCGCACCACCATCAGGGCCGAACGTCCGCCGGTACTTCAACGTCTGACCTGCGCCGTAACGCACCCGCTCTTCGTTTCGCTCGGTCGCTGTCATGGGGGAAATCATTGGCCCAGAAAGCGGCGGCTGTGCAGTTCTTTCCCGTCATGGACTAAAGATCATGAGCGGCAGGCGGTGGCCCACTCCGTCAACAAGGCTCGCGCTTCGGCCCCGAACAGCGCGTATCCCTCCAGTGTCGAGAACAGTTCCACATGCATTTCGATGTCGCGCGGATCTCTCAGGATCACGACTCCGGTGGTGTTCTCCACAGTGGCCAGGGTGTTGTCGTAGACAGTGAAGGTGTCCATCGGAGCCATGGGCTTATGGCCCGCGATGGGGATGACACCGAGCTTCACATTCGGCAGGTGGGTCAGTGAGGCCAGCCGGTCAATCTGCATCGCCATCGCGGCCGGGGGCAGGAGTGGCCACCTCACGGCCTGTTCGGTGAGGATGAAGGTGAACCGCTTCTTCGTGTCGTAAAGAACCTCCTGGCGCTCCAGCTTCCTCGCGATCGCCTTGGTGACATCAGCCGGTGAATGGGCAAGGCTGGCCCGGATGTACTCAGGGGTGGACAGCAGTCCCGTAATCATCGAGAGCAGGAAGAAACGGAACTCGGTAGAGGAGGATTCGAGCGCGGCAAGTTCGGTCTGCTTCTTCTCCAGCCCCCGTCGCCGTAGCGAGCGCAGGTCTTGCCACTCGGTATTGGCCAGCCTCGCGAGGGCAATGACCTCCTCGATGGCCTCGGGCGGAGCAACGACAGCCCGGAGGATTCTCTCCAGGTCGAGCAGGCTCGGTTGCGCTTTCCCGTTCTCGATCCGACTGATCTTCGATTGGGACATGTTGCAACGCCGAGCGAGCCGGTCCCCAGTGAGGCCGGCTCGCTTGCGTAGTTCTTTCAGCAGGGCGGACAATTCTTGCTTCGGCTGCCCCAACTGTTCAGGGTCGAACGTCACCCGCTCACGTACTCCAGGAATGGAACCGACTCGGCAACGGCGATCCGCTTCCACTGCCGATACGGTTCAGGATCACCCTCGTACAGTTCCCGGTTTATCTGCGTCCCGTCCGCCCGGTAGTTCATCAGCACCACCTTGGACTCATCGAACATCCAGAAGTCCTGACCTGGAAGCCCCGGGTTCTCTCGGTCGGTGAGGTCGAGAATGCGGATATCCTCGCCCGCCTTCACGTGGTGCCGGTAGTAATACTCGAACTCGAACCGGAGGTAGTCCGAGAGCGGGCAGGTTACGACATGCACCCTGCCTACGCTCTTCCCTTCCGAGGCCCATTGCCGAACCTCGTCCATCCAGGCCGACGTGTAATCGTCCGGGGACTTCTCCCCGGCGAGGAAGCGCTTCAGCCTCTCCGCTTCCTGGGGCATGGTGTAAACGGGCAGCGTCTCCAGCCGCCACGCCTCACGCTCCATGAAATCGAAGCAGTCATTCCACGCGTCACCATCCAAGTGCACGGATTGCCTCCCTGAGAACCGCTTCCGGGATTTCCACGAGCCCTTCCCCGGCGGGCGGGGTGAAGGCGTCGGACACGTCGCCCTGCACGACGAACGATCCCGTGGCCGTGCGGTACACGTTCGGGCAGTCCTTCTCTCCGCACTCGCCGTTGCCGTTGCCTGTGAGCCGGGTGAGTGCCGAACGTTCGGCCATGCCAAACCCCCTTGCTCTGGCCACGTTTGGGCCGCCTGGCCAACGACAGTAGAGGGGGTGGCGCTACGCGTCTATGCGTGCACGCGACTATGCGTGTCCTTGCATAAACAGGTCCCCGACCGCGCCAGCCCACCCCGGTACGCGGTCACGTACGCGACCGTGCAGACTGGGCGTAGCCCCGTGGCGCCGTCCGGGAAGCCTGACCAGGGACGGACGCCTCGGAGGAGGGTTGGTCACATGACCAACGCGTGACCAACAGGGGCCCGAGAGGGCCTGAAACAGCAGGAAAGAACAGGAGAAGCGCCCGCCGAAATGAAGCCTGTCAGCGGGCGTTTCCCCAGGTCGGATCGGTTGTGGGCTGGTGCCCGAGTGGAGAGTTCAAGTCCCCCCTCGGACACCACGGCTCCATCACAGAACTCCCGGTACGGATTCGTCCGTGCTGGGAGTTCTTCGTTTGTCGAGGGATCTTGTCGGCTGCTGCCCGACGCCCGGCCGGGCCGGCACCGGTGCGGGGCGGGGCGTCTGCGGTGCCGGTATCCGGCAGGGTAGGCGGGTCGCTCGGCCGTCAGGGGGCGCCGCTGTGTTCAGTGGTGCTCGGGTTCCACGGCCAGCCACAGTTCGGCGTCCGCCTCGGTCCCCTCCGGTGGCAGACGGGTGCGCAGGATCTCGGGGCCGGTGCGGGTGCGGTACGGGTTCGACGGGAACCACTCGGTGAACACGTCCCGCCACAGCTCCTGGATGGCCCGCGGCACCGGCCCGGAGGTGGTGAAGACCGCCCAGGTGCCGGCGGGGACGGCCAGTGTGGTCATGCCCTCCGGAGCTCTCGCGGAGGTGACCACGCCGTGGTGGTAGTCGAGTTCGGTGCCCTCGGCGCGGCTGGGGTCCAGGCCGTCGCAGACCGCGACGATGCCGTGCGGCTCCTGGTCCGAGAGCTTCTCCAGGCGCTCCAGGGTCCGCGGGGCGATCCCACGGACGAAGTCCATGATCGCCTGGTTCGGCCCGCTATGTACCAGCGGTACCCGGGTCCTGGGCCCCGCGACCGTGAAGTCCGCCTTGTCCACGATGCGGTAGCGCATACCGCTCCTCCCTTCGACGGTGAGGCGGAAGGCCATCCGGGACTGGGAGCTGAGCGCGGCGCCGGTACGCCGGGCCTCGCCCGGTCCGATGCCGTGCATGGCCCGGAACGCCCGCGCGAACGCCTCGCCGGAGCCGTAGCCGTAGCGCACCGCGATCTCCAGCAGCGTGGCACGCCCCGCGAGTACCTCGGCGCCCGCGAGGGTGAGCCGGTGACGCCGGATGTACTCCGACAGCGGCATGCCCGCGAGCGCCGAGAACATCCGGCGCGGATGGTGCTCCGAGGTCGCCGCGAGGCGTGCCGGCTCCGCCATGTCGACGGTCCGGTCGAGATGACACTCGATGTGCTCCATGGCCTGGTTCAGCCGCTCCAGCACGCCCGGCGTCCTTCCTCTTCCGTCATGGCCGCTCCACCGGCGATGGCCGTGCGAGATCTCCGCTCCGACCAGGGATGTCCCGTCCCAGGCCCCGGCGGATCGCTGTCTCCACGGGTGAGTACGCGCCGTCGGCCCGCTCCAGTGCGTACGGTGCCGCGGGCATCAGCGGCGGCTGCGCCATGAAGCGCGGCCGCACCCCATGATGCGGTTGCGCCGCGCGCGCCAGGAACGGATGGCACAGGAAGACATCGCCCGGGGACCCGGTGGCAAGGGCGAGTGGCCGGTGGCCGGACGCCGCCACCAGTTCGGGTGCGAGGGTCAGCCCGCTCGCCCCTTCCTCCCCGCACCTCTCCAGCACCCTCCGCACGTCGAGGTGTGAGCCGGCCCGGATGCGGGTCGGGGCGTCCTCCTCGCCGACCTCGCTGAACAGGAACAGCATCAGCAGCGCCCGGCCCCGGGAGCGGAGATTCGTGAAGTACCAGCTCTCGCCCTCCGGCAGATAGCTTCCCTCGATGTGCCGGCCCGGGTCGTCCGGATCCTCCCCGTGCGGGAAGCGCAGCGGGAAGGTGCCCAGCGAGTAGCGCGGCTGCCGGCGCCCCGCGCCGACCAGCAGGTCGTACGCGTGGTGCAGCGAAGGGGAGTTGGGCGCGGCGGCGAACGGCCCCCGCGCCATGCCGTCACTCAGTGGACGGGCTCTGTCCACGTCGACGGGTCGTCCGGGTCGCGGCCCCTCTCCCGCCACAGCAGCCGCGCGCAGTCCGCCGCCACACGCGGCGCGACCGCGCCCTCCGGCTTCACGAAGCCGTCGCGAAGGAAACGGGATATCCAGGGTCGTGTCGTCCATGGCCCCATCGTGCGGCGCCACCTGCTCCGGGCACCCGACATTCCCCGTACCGTCTCTGCCGGGTGATCACGGGAGCGCGGCCGGGCGGCGTCCCAGGGGCGCGTTCTTGTACCCTGACCGGTCCGCCCGCTCCACCGGACCCGGGACACCGGCGACCAGTGGCTCGGTTGGACGGGCCAACCCGAGAGCGAGGAGCAGGAACGATGTCGTCAGAGGACCACTACCAGAAGCACCGCGTCCGGGTCGGCGGCCTCGACATGGCGTACATCGACGAAGGGGAGGGCGACCCGATCGTCCTCCTGCACGGGAATCCGACGTCGTCGTACATCTGGCGCCATGTGATCCCGCATGTGGTGGACCAAGGGCGCTGTATCGCGCCGGATCTGATCGGGATGGGTGACTCGGACAAGCTCCCCGGAAGCGGCCCCGACTCCTACCGTTTCGTCGAACACCGCAGATACCTGGATGAACTCCTCCAGGCCCTCGGAGTGCGCGAGCGGGTGACCCTGGTGGTCCAGGACTGGGGATCGGCCCTGGGCTTCGACTGGGCCCGCCGGCACCCTGCCGCGGTCCGGGGCATCGCCTACATGGAGGCCTTCGTGGCCACGATCCCCTCCTGGGACGACATGCCCGGCCAGGGAGCCGAGTTCCTCCGGGCGATCCGGTCCACCGCGGGGGAGGAGATGGTCCTCGGCCGGAACACTCTCGTCGAGGATGTTCTGCCGCATCAGGTACTGCGAGGGCTCTCCGAGGAGGAGATGGCCGTCTACCGGCGCCCCTACACCGAGCCGGGTGAGTCCCGCAGGCCCACCCTGACCTGGCCGAGGCAAGTCCCCGTCGCGGGCGAACCCAAGGACGTCCACGACATCATCACCGGCTACGCGGAGTGGCTCGCCACCTCGCCGATTCCCAAACTCTTCATCGAGTCGGTCCCGGGTGTCATGTTCGAAGCGCACCGCGCCATCGCCCGGTCATGGCCGAATCAGACACATCTGACGCTCACGGGCGGCCATATGGTCCAGGAGGACGCGCCCCACGACATCGGAACAGCTCTGGCCTCCTGGCTGCGGGATCTGTAGATCCGCCCACGCCCGGCCGGCCCCTTGCGCCGTCGGACTCCTGTCGTTGCCATGAGCCTCGATGATCATTACGTTGTGTCATTCGAAGATCGAGTGGCCCGGGCCGCGTGTGTGGGGGCGGCGGCGGATGACCGCGGGCCGGACCGGCTGCGCGCGCGGGCCGCCGATGCCACGGGACGCCAGAAAGTGAGCAGATACGTGCAACCGACACTCGTCCTGGTCCACGGAGCCTTCTCCAACTCCTTCTCCTTCGCACCGCTCCAGGCCGAACTGGGCCTTCTGGGACATCGGTCGGTTGCCGTCGACCTGCCGGGCCACGGTTTCGCGGCGACCTATACACACGCCTACCAGGCACCACAAGATCCCGGAGGACTCGCCGCGGCACCCGGCTCGACCAGGGGTGTCACGCTCGCCGACAACGCCGCGCATCTGATCGGAGTCCTCGAACGGGCCAAGCGCAACGGGCCGGTGATCCTCGTCTCCCACAGCCGCGGCGGAGTGACGGCCACGGCCGCGGCCAACGCGCGGCCGGATCTGATCGACCGCATCGTGTACGTCTCGGCCTGGTGCCCCGTCGACCTCGACGTCAGCGCCTACTACGCCGAGCCCGAGATGGCCACGGTCGACGCCGCCTCCCTGGCCATGGCGCTGGCCGGGGACCCCGCCGAACTCGGTCTGCTCCGCGTCAACTTCCGCACCGCCGACCCGGACGCCCTCGCGGCCTTCAAGGCGGCCTTCCTGGCCGACGGCACCGACGAGCAGTTCCTGGCCTTCCTGAACCTCTTCCAGCCGGACGAGAACCTGGATGTCGGCACCTCCGCCGACCGGGCACAGGCCGGGACCTGGGGCCGTATCCCGAAGACCTACGTCCGCCTGGCCGACGACACCAGCCTGCCGCTCGCCATACAGGACCGGCTGATCCGCGAGGGCGACACCCTCACACCGGACAATCCGTACGATGTGCGCACCCTTGAGGGCAGTCATCTGAAGTGGCTGATCGAGCCGGCACCGGCGGCTCGAATCCTGGGCGAACTCGCTTCACGGATCGGCTAGCCGGGCGCGGTCGGAGGCGGTCGGCGGGAACCGGTCCGTGCGGCACCGCTCGCGGCGGGACCGCCGGCCCGGCCCGGGGCGCGGGGGCAGCGCCCTGGGGCCGGCCGCGCGCTCCACCGCCGCCACCGCGTCGCCGTGACGGCCGGCGAGGCGGCGGTCGTGGATGACGAGGTGTGGCGGCCACTGTGTGATAATCGCGAGCGATCATTCAAGCAACGCGCGGACAGGGTCCGGGCCGCCCCGGTGGGGGGCCCTCGCACAGGGCCGTGCTTCCCGAGGGAGAGGACCGGCCCCATGGAGAACGAACAGGGGCCGGAGTCCGCGGAGACCTCCTCGCGGGCCGGAGCGTCCCCGGCGGGGGAGCGGACGCCCCCCGCGAGCACGGTGCAGATCGTGGACCACGCCCTGCTGGTGCTCAAGGCGATCGCCGAGGCCGACCGGCCGCGCGGGGTGCGTGAGCTGAGCCGGGACCTGGAGATCAGCAAGAGCTCCACCCAGCGGATTCTCGCCTCCCTGGAGCGGGTCGGGCTCGCCGTCATGGACGAGAACTCCCGCAAGTACGTGATCGGTCCGGCCGCGCTCACCCTGGCCTGGCGCCACGCCGCCAACAGCGATCTGGTGACCGCCGCCTCGGAGGCCACGGCCCGCATCGCCGCCGCGACGGGTGAGACCGCGTGCGTCTCCGCCGTGGTCGACGGCCGCCGGGTGACGGTGTACGAGGTGGAGAGTTCCCAGCCGCTCCGTCTGATCACGGGGGTCGGCCGCCCCTACTCGCTCTTCTCCGGCGCGACGGGCCGGGTGCTGCTGTCGATGCTGCCCGAAGCCCATCTGGACCACCTGGTGCGGGAGCATGTCTCCGCGACCGGCGCGACCGACGCGGTGGAGATCGTCGACCGGGTCGCCGCCGCCCGCGACCGGGGGTACGCCTTCAGCCGCGGCGAGTGGATCATGGGCGGGTGCGGGGTGGCCGTGCCCATCGCGACCCAGGGCACGGTCACCGCGGCGCTGAGCATCTACGGTCCCGAGGCGCGGCTCGCGGACCAGCGCATGGCCGAGCTGGTTCCGACCCTCCAGGCGGCGGCGGCCCAGATCGCCATCCGCTGGCGCCAGCCCGTCTGACACCCGCCCGCCCACGCACCGGCCCACCTGCCGCCCCGGCTGACCGGGGTCCGCCGCGCCGGTGCGCGCACCGCGCCGTCGGCCCGCCCCGGCCGGCTTCCCCGCACTCGCGTGCCGCGCTCCTCCCGTACTCCGCGAGAGTCTCGCTCGACCGTGGTGGCCCGCCGGGACCGCCGGAGAGACGGCTCCCGGGAACTGCCGGCCCCGAGGCCCCTCGTCGCCCTCGCCGACTCGCCCGCCGCCCGCGTTCGCGGTGCGGGGCGTGCCCCTCCCGGCGGGCACGCCCCGCACCCCGATGGGCTCACGCCCGCCGCCCGCCGCCCGCGTCTGCCGCCCGCCGCCCGTCGTACACCGAGCGCGACCGCAGGCCCGGCACCGCCCGTCGTACACCGGGCGGATCACCGCCCGCACGGGTCGGACCACCGTGCCCGCACTGCCCGCAGGTGTCGGACCACCGCCCGCACCGCAGGCCCGGCGCCGCCCGCACGGGGCAGACCACCGCCCGCCGCACCGGGCAGACCCCTGCCCGCACGGGGCGGACCACCGCCCGCACCCCCGCCCGCACGGGTCGGGCCTCCGCGAGCCGCACCGCCCGCACCCCCGCCCGCATCGCAGGCCCCGCGCCGCCCGCACCGGTCGGACCACCCCGCCCCGCACCGAGCAGACCCCCGCCCGCACCCAGTGCACCGCCGCGCCCGCCGCGCCCCGGCCGCCGTGGCCGGGGCGCCGGACCGCCCCGCGCCCCGCCCCGGCCCTCACCTCCGCCCCGTCCCGCCGCAAAACCTCCCCATTGACCTGGCCGAAACCCGTAGGTACGGTGTCCCAAACGATCTGGTCCACTGTCCCAGATTGCTTACGACGCCGCTGACCTCGGTCGATCCCAGAGGGAAGCGGGACCTTTGCCGCTATGCGGGCGACGTTCCACCCAGCAGAATCCGTGCACCACATCAGTCCCGGTGGACCTCGACCTGCCCGACACTCCCATCTTTCCGTAGATACGGCTTATTTCAGGAGAAATGCCCTATGATGCTCGGCTGGCGTGCACGAATCGGACAGATCCGCCCCGCGACCGCGATCGAAGGGGCCGAGGAGTGGCGCTCGGTCGCCCCCACCGGAGTGGCCTTCGCCGACGCCCGCACCATCGTTCCCCGCGTCGACGCGGAGGGTCTCCGCACCATGATGAGCCAGGTGCTGGACGCCTCCCGGCAACTCGCCACCGCCAAGGTGGACCTGATCGTGCAGTGCGGCGCGCCGGGTACCTTCATCCCGGGCCCCGGCACCGATGAGAAGGTCACCGACGAGATCAAGGCCGAGACCGGGATCGCCGCGATCACCATGATGCAGGCGACCGTCGACGCCCTGCGCGCCGTGGGCGCCACCTCGGTCGCCGTCGGCAGCATCTACACGGACGAGGTCAATGAGGCGCTGCGCGCGTACCTCACCGCCGTCGGCTTCGAGGTGCCCGTGATGGAGGGGCTCCAGATGACCGACCCCTACGAGGCCAGCGTCCACGACGCGGACAGCGCCTACCGGCTCGGGCGCAGGCTGCACAGGGCCGCCCCCGACGCCGACGCGCTGCTGATCTCCTGCGGCACCTACCGGACCTTCGAGATCCTGCCCTACCTCGAAATGGACACCGGGCGCCCCGTGGTGACCAGCAATCAGGCCTCCCTCTGGAGCGCCCTGCGGACCCTGGGGCTCCGCGACGAGATCCCCCAGCTCGGCCGCCTCGGCCGCGTGGTCTGACACCGGCCGGGCCCACCGCGGCGACCGGCGCCACCCGCCGGCCCCATCGCGGCCGATCGCCACACCACCGCACCCCGAAGAAACCCACCGCACCCCACCGGGCCGCACGGCCGGGCCGGCACCCCGCCCGGACGACACGGCCCCACCCGTCAGAAGAGGACAGCACGTGCTGGTAGACGCATTGCAGTTCGTCAAGCCCGCCCGCGAGCGATTCGAGGAGTGGCACGCCGCCGGGATAGCCGGCGTCCACGCCACCGTCGCCATCTGGGAGGACTCCACCGAGACCATGCGCGAGGTCGGCCGCTGGCAGCGGCTGCTCGCGGAGAACGCCGACCTCCTCCGGGAGGGCCGCTCCGGCGACGACATCCGCGCCGCCGGGAACGACGGCCGCACCGCCGTCGTCCTCGGATTCCAGAACAGCAGCCCCTTCGAGGACGACCTCGACCTCGTCGGCGCCTTCCACCAGGCCGGGGTGCGGATCGCCCAGCTCACCTACAACACCCAGAACTCCGCCGGCGCGGGCTGCTGGGAGGGCGACGACGCCGGCCTCTCCCGCACCTACGGAATCAATCTGATCCGGGAGATGAACCGGGTCGGCATGCTCATCGACGTCTCCCACTGCAATGAGCGCACCTCCCTCGAAGCCCTGGAGGCGTCCGAACGGCCCGTGGCGATCACCCACTCCAACCCCCGGGGGTTCGTGGGCGAGAACGTCGAACTGGCCTTCCGCAACAAATCGGACACGGTCCTCAAGAAGGCGGCCGAATCCGGCGGCGTCGTGGGGCTGAGCATGTACCCGAGGATCGCCCCCAGCGGCGTCGACTGCACCGTCGGCCAGTTCTGCGACATGGTCGCCTACACCGCCGACCTGATCGGCGTCGACCACGTCGGACTCGGCTCCGACTACTACGCCGGGCAGGGCGACGAGGAACTCCACTGGTGGCGGCAGGGCCGCTGGAGCCGCAAGCCCATGGTCCCCATCTCCGGACCCGTCGAGTTCCCCGAGTGGTTCGCCGCGGGCAGCGGCTACGCCGCCGTCCTGGAACAGCTGCGCAAGCGCGGATTCAGCGAGAGCGAGATCGAGCGGATCTCCGGCGGCAACTGGCTGCGGATGTTCGACGCCGGCTTCGTGGCCGGCCCCCGGAACTGACGGCAGCGGAGACGACGGCGTGCACGCGGAGAGGAAGGGTGGTCATGAACCGGTTTGACGTCGTGGTCGTCGGAGGCGGCCACAACGGGCTGGTGACAGCCGCGTATCTGGGCCGGGCGGGACTGCGCGTCGCCGTGGTCGAGGCCCGCCGGCGACTCGGCGGGCCCTGCGGGAGCTATGAGTTCCTGCCCGGCCGCAGCCTCGCCTTCACCAACTCGCCCGGGTCGCTCAACCCGGCCGTCGTCAGCGAACTCCGGCTCGCCGACCACGGTCTCCGGTTCATCCGGGCCGATCCGACCGTCGTCCAGCAGTTCGACGGCCGGTGCTTCCTCGGCTGGCGCGACCCCGCCCGCGTCGACCGGCAGCTCGACGCCTTCGCACCGGGCGAGGCCGACCGCTACCGAGGGCTGATCAGCGCTCTCGAACGGCTCGGCGCGAGCCTGAAGGTCTCCCTGGACGACCCCCCGCCCGCGCTCTCCGCCCTCCGGGAGCGGCTGACCGACCCCCAGGAGCGCGACCTCTTCGCCGCCGTCTTCGACGGCAGCCTCACCGGCCTCCTCGACGAGCGTCTCCGGTCGGACCAGGCCAAGGCGCTGCTCGCCCTGCTGGCGCTGAACGCCCAGCTCGTACCGCCCTCGACACCCGGCAGCGCCGTCGGACTGATGATGCGTCCGTTCGCCCTGGCGGCGGCGGGCGCGACCCGCTCCGGCGACGCCGCCGAGCGGGTCGCGCTCCGCGGCTCCACCGGTCTCCCGGTCGGGTCGATGAGCGCGATCGCGGACGCGCTGGAGGAGTGCTGCCGCGCCCACGGGGTCACCCTGCGCACCGCGTCCCCGGTGGCGCGCGTCCTGCACAGAGACGCCCGGGTCCGGGGTGTGGTCACCGCGTCGGGTGAGGAGTTCACCGCCGACCGGGTGGTGTCGGCGGTCAACCCCGTCCACCTCTTCCGCGATCTGCTGGACGACGCGGCGATGGGACCCGAGATCCGCGCGGAGGTCGCGGGCACGGCGATGCGCGGATCGGCGTTCAAGGTCGTCCTGGAGGTCGACTCGCTGCCCGCCTACGCGGGGCTCCCCGAGGACGCCGATCCCGGCCGGGTGCGGGCCTGCCAGTTCCGGGTGGGCTCCTCGCTCGGCCGGATCGAGGAGTCGATCTCCCGGGCGCTGCGGGGCCACGCCAGCGAGGAGCCCCTGATGTGGGGGCTGATACCGACCCTCACCTCGCCCGGACTCACCCCGGGGAACACCCATCTCATCAGCGTCAACGCCTGGCACGCCCCCTACCGTCCGCACGACGGCCCCTGGGACGCCGAGCGCACGGAGCGCTTCGGGCGCCGGTGCGTCGAGGAGCTGTCCCGGCTGATGCCGGGGCTCGCCGAGCGCGTCATCGACCACCGGTTCATGAATCCCGTGGAGATCGAGAGCGAACTGGGCCTGCCGGAGAGCAACATCACCCACGGGGACATGCTGCCCGGCAACCTCTTCGGGGCCCGCCCGCACCCCGAGGTCGCCGCCTACCGCACCCCCCTCCGGGGCTTCTACGTCAGCGGCGCCGGGACATGGCCCGGCGGCTACATCACCGGAACACCAGGCAGGAACACGGCCGGAGCGGTTCTCCACGACCTCCACCACGAGCAAAGGCGATAAGCATGAGGCTTTCGCACCGCAGTGGGCGCCAGCGCCCACGAGGAAGACAACTGAGCCGCATAGTGAGCGGTGTGGCCGTCACGGGCCTCCTGCTCACCGGTTGCAGCGCCAACCCCTCCTTCGGCCGCGACCGGGACACCCTGATCATCGGTGCCGAGGGCGAGATCCCCACGCTGGACCCGCACCGTGCCTCCGGCACCCCGGTGCTCCGCGTCATCGACGCCCTCTTCGACCCGCTGATCCGCGAGGACCTCGGCACCGAGACGGCCCAGGCGCCCGAGCTGCGCCCCGGGCTCGCCGAGTCCTGGCGGGCCTCCCCGGACGCGCGGACGTACACCCTTGAGCTCCGCGAGGGGGTCGACTTCGCCGACGGCTCGCCCTTCGACGCCGCGGCCGTCAAGGCCAACTTCGACCGGATCATGGACGAGAAGTCCGCCTTCCACGATCCGACGGCCGCCGGCAACATGAAGTTCCTGACCCGCTGGATCAAGAAGGTCGAGGTCCGCGGCCCGCACACCGTCACCCTCGGACTCACCGAGCCGTACGCCGGCCTGCCCCGGGTGCTCACCGACCGCAGGATGTCGATCATCAGCCCCACGGCGCTCCGCGCGCACCGGGCCGACGACATCGGCCTCCACCCCGTCGGCACCGGCCCCTTCACCCAGAAGTCCGCCGACCGCGGCAAACGCATCACACTGAAGCGGAACCCCGCCTACTGGGGCGGTGTCCCCAAGACCCCCTCCATCATCGTGGAGTCCGTCACCGACCCCACCACCCTCGCCATCGCCGCCCAGACCGGCGAGGTGGACGCCATCCTCAGCGCCGGGGCCCAGCAGGTCCAGCAGCTCGCCGGCGGCGGCACCATGACCGTGCAGTACCCCGAACCCGCCAACCAGTACTTCCTCCGGCTCAACACCCGGATCGCCCCGACCGACAACGCCCTCTTCCGGCAGGCGCTCAACCACGCCGTCGACCGCCGGGCGATCGCCACCCTCACCGGCCGGCAGGTCGCCCCCTCCACCGGGCCGCTGCCCCGGGGCAACGAGGCGTACCGGGAGAGCGCCGGAGCCGCCGCCGACTCGTACGACCCCGAACGGGCCCGCCGGCTCATCCGCGAGAGCGGGGTGCCCACCCCCGTACGGCTGCGGATGCTCGCACCCGACAGCGGCCCCGGCTTCTCCCAGGCCACCGAGATCATGTCGCTCATCCAGCAGGACCTCAGAGCGGTCGGCGTCCGGCTGGACACCCAGTACATGGAGTTCGCCTCGCTCGTCGCCGAGGAGGGCAACGGCTACAACGGCACCACCCACGGCTCCTTCAACGGATGGACCACCGGAGCCGACGCCGCCGACTTCCTGGAGCGGATGTTCAGCGGGGAACTGCATCCCCCCAACGGCGTCAACCGCGGCTGGTACCGCGACCGGGACGTCGACGCACTCCTCGACCGCGCCCGGGGCGAACCCGACGCGGACCGCCGTACGGCGCTCTACCGGGAAGCCGCCGCCGGCATCGCGGCCGACGCGCCCTGGGTCTTCCTCTACCAGGACCGGCTGCCCCGCCTGCTGAGCCGCGCGGTGGACGGGGTCGTGCCCGCCGCGTCCGTCTACATCGACTACACCACCATCCGCCGCCGGTGAGGAGATCACAGCCATGAAGGCCACCGCTCCACCACCCAGCCCCGCCGCCGTGCGGGCCGGAGCCCCCCGGCGGCGCACCCGCCTCCGCGCGCTGACGGGCTCCGGCAACGCCACCGCCCTCATCGGCGGTGCCATCGTCGCCACCACGATCCTGGTCGCCCTCCTCGCCCCGCTGATCGCCCCGGACGACCCGCTCGCCACCAACCCCTCGGCCATCGGACTCGGCCCCTTCAGCGGCGGCCACCTCCTCGGCACCGACGAGGTCGGCCGCGACATTCTCAGCAGGCTGATGTACGGCACCCGGCTCGCCCTGCTGGTCGCCGTGCTGCCGACGCTGGCGGCGCTCGTCATCGGCGGCTGCGTCGGACTGCTCTCCGGCTATGTCGGCGGCTGGCTCGACAGCACGCTGATGCGCATCTTCGATGTGATGTTCTCCTTCCCCGGGATTCTGCTCGCCCTCGGCATCGGCGTCGCCCTCGGCCCCGGCATCACCTCCATGGTCATCGCCATGGTCGTGGTCACCGTCCCCGAGTTCGGGCGGATCGTCCGGGGCAATGTCATCGCCCTGCGGCAGGAGCAGTACGTGGAGGCCGCGGGCGCCCTTGGCTACGGCCATGCGCGCATCGCGTTCCGCCACATCACCCCGAACCTGCTCGGCGGCGTGGTCGTCTTCGCCACCCTCCAGACCGGCCGCAACGTCATCCTCAGTTCCAGCCTCGCCTTCCTCGGCCTGGGCGCCCAGCCGCCCACCCCCGACTGGGGCCAGATGCTCAGCGGCGGACGCGCCCTGCTGGTGACGGCGCCGCATGTCGCCACCATCCCCGGCCTCGCGATCGTCGTGCTCGCCGTCGGGTTCAACCTGCTCGGGGACGGCATCCGCGACCGTCTGGACCCGCGCAGCCGCACGTCCCGGGCCGCGCGCGGCGGCACACGCACCCCGCGGACCCGGTGGAGCCGGTCATGAACAGCCCTGGAGACTCACCATGCTGACCTTCACGCTGCGCCGCGCGCTGCACATGCTCCCGGTCATCCTGGGGGTGACCATCGCCACCTTCGGCCTCGGCCAGATCATCCCCGGCGACCAGGCGAGCGCCCTGCTCGGCCCCACCTCGTCCGAGGAGGACCGCCAGGCGCTCCGCGAGGACCTCGGCCTGGACGAACCGGCCGTCTCCCGCTACTTCACCTACCTCGGCAGTCTCCTCAGCGGCGACCTGGGCCGCTCGCTCACCTTCGGCCGGCCGGTCTCCGAGGTCCTCTCCGACCGGCTGCTCAACACCCTGCTGCTGTCGGGCACCGCGATCGTCGTCGCGGCGGTCGTGGGCGTCGCCATCGGCACCTGGGCCGCGCAGAAACCCGGTTCGGCCCGCGACCGCGGCCTGACCGTCGGGGTGCTGTTCTTCAACTCCGTACCGTCGTTCTGGTTCGGACTGGTGCTCATCGTCGTCTTCTCGCTGCAACTGAGGATGCTCCCCGCCACCGGAATGACCTCCATCGGCGGCGGCGGAGCCCTCGATGTCGCCGCCCACATGGTGCTGCCGGTCATCACCCTCGCCGCCTGGTCGCTGGCGGTCATCGCCCGGATGACCCGCTCATCGGTGCTGGAGGTGATCGGCAACGACTACGTCCGCACCGCCCGCTCACGCGGCGTCGGCGAGTTCCGGGTGATCGTCCGCCATGTGCTCCCCAACGCCATGCCGTCCGTCGTCACGGTGATCGGCCTCCAGGCGGGATTCCTGCTCAGCGGCGCGGTGCTCACCGAGACGGTGTTCTCCTGGCCGGGCATCGGCCTCGCCCTCCACCAGGCCATCTCCACCCGGGACATCCCCCTCGTACAGGGCGGGATTCTGGTGATCGCCATCGCGTTCGTGCTGATCAATTTCCTGGTCGACGTGGTCCAGGCGTACTTCAACCCGAAGATCAAACTGGCTTAGAGGGAGGACCTCACCGTGACCGTACTGGAAGTCGAACACCTCAGGGTCGCCCACCACGGCCAGGACCGGGGCGACGGCGCCCCCCTGGAGACCGTGCGCGATGTCTCCTTCAGCGTCGCCGCCGGCGAATCGCTCGGCGTCGTCGGCGAGTCCGGCTGCGGCAAGAGCCAGACCATGCTGGCCGTGCTGCGGATGCTCGCCCCCACCGGCGTCGAGATCTCCGGCCGGGTGACCTTCGACGGCAGGGACCTGACCACGCTCACCCCCCGCCAGATGCGCACCGTCCGGGGCTCCGGCATCGGGCTCGTCTCCCAGGACGCGCTCTCCGCGCTCAATCCGGCCATGACCATCGGCACGCAGATGGCCGAACCCCTCATCCACTACGACGGCTTCAGCCGGCGGGCCGCCGCCGCGCGGTGCGCCGAACTCCTGGACCTCGTCGGCCTCCCCGGCGCCCGTGAACGGCTCCGCAGCCACCCCCACGAACTCTCCGGCGGTATGCGCCAGCGCGTGCTGATCGCCATGGCCATCAGCCGCGAACCCCGGGTCCTGATCGCCGACGAGCCCACCACCGCCCTCGACGTCACCATCCAGTCCCAGGTGCTCCAGCTCATCGACCGGCTCCGCAAGGACCTCCGGATGGCCCTCATCCTCATCACGCACGACCTCGGGGTCGTCGCCGGGGTCACCGACCGGATCGCGGTGATGTACGCGGGCCGGATCGTGGAGACGGCGCCCACCACCGCGCTCTTCGACCAGCCGGGCCACCCCTACACCCGGGCGCTGATGGAGTCCATTCCCCGGATGGACCGCGAGCGGGTGGAGTATCTGCCCGCCATCCCCGGCTTCCCGCCCGACCCCGCGGCGCCGCCGCCCGGCTGCGCCTTCCAGCCCCGGTGCGCCGCCGCCCGCGCGGAGTGCGGGGACCGCGTACCGGAACTGCTCACCCTCACCTCCGCCGCTCCCGGGCATCTCGTCCGCTGCCCCCACACCGAACCGGTCGCCGCCGGCACGCCGGACCACCGAGGAGAGCGCTCATGAACGCCGCCGACACCTCGCCCCCCGCCGACACCTCGCCCCCCGCCGGCGCCGGGCAACCCGTGTCCGCCTCCGGTTCAGTCGCCGCCTCCGCCTCCGCCTCCGCCTCCGCCTCCGCCTCCGCCTCCGCCTCCGCCTCCGCCTCCGACGCCGTCGCTGTCGCCGTCTCCGATCTGCGGGTCCACTTCCCCATCCGCACCGGAGTCCTGCGCCGGGTCACCGGCACCGCGCACGCCGTGGACGGCGTCTCCTTCACCGTCCCCGCCCGCGGCATCGTCACCCTCGTCGGCGAGAGCGGCAGCGGGAAGACCACCACCGGGCGCGCTCTGGTCGGCCTCTCGCCCATCGCCTCGGGCCGGGTCAGCATGCACGGCCGGGCCCTGGACGAGATCCGCCGCGAGGGCGGGCTGCCCCGGCTCGCGCAGATCGTCCACCAGGACCCGTACGCCAGTCTCAACCCGCGCATGACCATCAGGGCGATGATCCGCGAGGTCGTCACCGTGCACCGGACGGCACCCCGTGAGAGGACCGGGGAGCGGGTCGGGGAACTCCTCGCGCAGGTCGGCCTCCGCCCGGAGCTGGCCGACCGCTACCCCCATGAACTCTCCGGCGGCCAGCGCCAGCGCGCGGCCATCGCCCGCGCCCTCGCGGTCGAGCCCCGCTTCATCGTCTGCGACGAGATCGTCTCCGCGCTCGACGTCAGCATCCAGGGCCAGATCGTCAACCTCCTCAAGGACCTCCGCCGCGACCAGGACGTCAGCTTTCTCTTCATCTCCCACGACATGAGCGTGGTACGGCACATCTCGGACCATGTCATCGTCATGTACGGGGGCCTGATCATGGAGAGCGGCCCCTGCGATGAGGTGTTCGCCGCGCCGCGCCACCCCTACACCCACGCGCTGCTGGCGGCCGTCCCCGTGCCCGATCCCCGGGCGCCCGGCCTCCGCGGCGAGATCCGTACCCGCGCGGAACCCCCGGACCCGGCCCATCCGCTGCCGGGCTGCCGCTTCCAGCGCTCCTGTCCGTTCGCCACCGAGGTCTGCCGCGAGGGCGCGCCGCCCCCGACGGTCGCCGCCGGGGCGCCCGGGCACACTCTGGCCTGCCACCACGCCGACGCGCCCGACGTACGGGCCGCCCTGTCCCCGAAGGGTCCGTCCCCGAAGGTCCCGTCCCCGAAGGTCCCGTCCCCGGAGATCCCGGCGGCCGAGAGCCCGTCCCCGCACCCGTCCCCGTCCCCGTCCCCGTCCCAGGAAAGGACCACCGCTCCATGACCACCCCCGACACCCCGCCGGCCATCGAGGACTACACCTCCCACACGGGCGGGGCCAGGCGCGCACCCGCGGGTACGGCGGTGCCGCTGACCGATCCGGCGACCGGCGAGATCTGGGCCCGCGCCCACCAGGACCCGGACGCCGTGGACCCGGCCGTGGCCGCCGCCCGCGCCGCCTTCCTCGCCCCCTCCTGGGGCGCGCTCCCCGCCCACGCCCGCGCCGATCTGCTCCACCGCCTCGGCGATGTGCTGGTGGCGCACACCGAGGAACTCGCGGCGCTGGAGACCCGGGCGAACGGCAAACCGCTCACGGCCACCCGGGGCGAGGTCGGCGCGCTGGCCCGCTGGTACCGCTACTTCGCGGCCGTTGCGGAGACCATGGAGGACGTCTCCCGTCCCCTCGGCGGCACGGCGAGGGCGCTCATCACCCGGGAGCCGCTGGGCGTCGTCGCCGCGCTCACCCCCTTCAACGGCGCTCTCTCGCTCGGCTCCTGGAAGCTCGCCCCCGCGCTCGCCGCGGGCAACACCGTGATCCTCAAACCGCCGCCGCAGGCCCCGGCCTCCTCGGTGCGCCTCGCCGAACTGGCCCTGGAGGCGGGTTTCCCGCCCGGGGTGATCAGCGTGGTCATCGGCGGCGCCGACGAGGGCCGCCGCCTCACCGACCACCCCGACGTCGCCATGGTCACCTTCACCGGCAGCACCGCGGTCGCCCGTGCGCTCGGAGCGCGCGCGGCCGAGCGGATGAAGCGCTATGTCTGCGAGGCGGGCGGCAAGTCCGCGCACATCGTCTTCGCCGACGGCGATCTCGACGCCGCCGTGGTCGCGGCCCGGCAGGGCGCCTTCGCCGCGGCCGGCCAGACCTGTGTCGCGGGCTCCCGGGTCCTGGTCCAGCGCGAGGTGTACGAGGAGTTCCTCCGCCGGTACGGGGAGGCGGTCGGCCGGCTGCGCGTCGGCGACCCCCGCGATCCGCGCACGCACGTCGGACCGGTGGCCTCGGCGGCGGCCCTGGCGCGGATCGAGGGATATGTGGACGACGCCCTGGCGAAGGGCGCGCGGGCGGTCACCGGGGGGCGGCGGGCGGCCGTCGCCGCGCCCGCCGAAGCGGGTTTCTGGTACGAGCCGACCGTGCTGGCCGACGCCGCGCCCGATCTCGCGGTCTGCCGGGAGGAGATCTTCGGACCGGTCGTCACCGTGCACCCCTTCGACACCGAGGACGAGGCCGTCGCGCTCGCCAACTCCGTCGAGTACGGCCTGGCCGCGGGCTTCTGGACCCGCGACGCGGCCCGCGCGCACCGGGTGGCCCGGCGGCTGGAGGCGGGCGTGGTCTGGGTGAACACCTACCGGCTGCTGCACTGGAGCGTGCCGTTCGGCGGCTACAAGCAGTCCGGCCTGGGGCGGGAGAACGGCGTCGAGGCGGTCGCCGAGTTCCTCCAGACCAAGTCGGTCGTCACCGAGTACGGCACCCCGGCCGACCCGTTCGGCGACTGACCGCCCGCCGCCGGCCCCCGCCCCTTCCGGAACCCTTCCCGGCCCCTCAGGAACAGGACACCTCCCATGGAATTTCTCGTCAACATCCAGATCACCTGGCCCGAGGGCATGGACCCCGGGCTCAAGGCGGCGGTCTCCGAAGAGGAGCGCCGCCGCGCCGCCGAACTCGCCGCGTCCGGACATCTGGTCCGCATGTGGCGGGTGCCCGGCCGGACCGAGAACTGGGGGCTGTGGCGGGCCGCCGACCCCACCGAACTCCACAGCGTCATCTCGGCGCTGCCGGTCTGGCCCTGGATGGATGTCACGGTGCACGCCCTGGCCGCCCACCCGGTCGATCCGGGACCGGCGGTCTGACGGCCCCCGCCTTCCGTGCCGCGCCGGGCGGGCCCGGGCCCGGACACCGGGCGGGCCCGGGCCCGGGCGAGCGGGGGAGAGCGGGGGAGACCGGCGGGGAAATCCCGTGGCCGCTCGGGCCCGCCCACGGCTACCTTCGCTCGCATGGCTGACGACGGTTTCGCGCACCCACGGCTCGCCGCGCTCTACGATCCGCTCGACCCCGACCGCGGCGATCTCGACGCCTATCTCCGGCTCGCGGAGGAGTCCGGGGCCCGCCGGGTGCTGGACATCGGCTGCGGCACCGGGGTGTTCGCGCTTCTCCTCGCCGACCGCGGAATCGAGGTCGTCGGCGTCGATCCCGCCCTGGCCTCCCTCGATGTCGCCCGGGCGAAACCGGGCGCGGAGCGGGTCCGCTGGATCCGCGGCGACGCGACGGACCTGCCCCCGCTGCGGGTCGACCTCGCCACCATGACGGCGAACGTCGCCCAGGAGATCACCGACCCGGACACATGGCACAGGACGCTGCGGGGAGCCCATGAGGCACTGCGCCCCGGTGGGCATCTGGTTCTTGAGACCCGCGACCCGGCGCGGCGGGCCTGGGAGGAGTGGACCCGCGAGCACACCCGCCGGGTGACGGAGATCGCGGGCGTCGGCGCGGTCGAGACCTGGGTCCGGGTGACCGAGGTGAGCCTGCCCCTGGTGACCTTCCGCTGGACGTACGCGTTCGCGGCGGACGGGGCGGTGCTGACATCGGATTCGACGCTGCGTTTCCGGGAGCGCGAGGAGGTCGAGCGGGACCTGGTCGACCAGGGCTATGCGGTGGAGGACGTCCGCGACGCGCCCGACCGGCCGGGGCGGGAGTTCGTCTTCGTGGCACGCCGTCCGTGATCCCCGGCCGGGCCCGGGAACCGTCTTCCGGGGCGGCGGGCCGTGTGGGGACGGCCCGCCGCTCTCATGGAGCCGGACGGCTCACAGCCGGTCGAGCACCCAGCGGGACGCCGTCGCCTTGGTGGGCTTGAAGACCACCTGGTCCCCGGCTTCCCCGTCCGCGTGCAGGTACCTGCCGCTCTGGTTGTGCCTGATGGACTTCGGACTGCCGGACGTGGTCGTCCACTTCTGGTAGCCGCCGCCGTTGCATCGCAGCGCGTAGACATCCGCGCCGTCTCCGTCCAGGCAGAAGCCCGACGCCGGGTTGCTGAAGACCCCGCCGGCGATCCGCCACACCTGCTTCGCGCTGCGGTCACAGGTGGCGAGGACGAGGTTCTTCCTGTCCGCCGAGACGTTCACCAGCTGAAGGCAGGCGTTGCGGCTGTTGCCGTTGACCACCTGGTAGTTCACCGGCGCCGCCTGCGCCGAGGTCTCGGCGCCGACCAGCAGCGCCGAGCCGAAGGCCATCGCCGCGCCGGTACCGGCGAGTCGAACGAACATTGCCCTGAGTTCCACGGTTGATCCCCTCGATCGGGTCGGATGGTGGGCGCGCCGATCCCGGGCCCGCCCGGTCGTCCGCTCCCCCTGTTCGCCGCCGTGTCGCGGATGGCCTCGGCGACCGGCTCCCAGGGGGCTGTGCCGGACGGCGATCAGCGTCTCCCGCGCCGTCCCCATGGCGTCATCGCCGCGTCACCACGGCCGTTGGGCGGGCATCACCGCCAACGCTATGCTCTGATCCGATTACTTTGGGTGAGAGGCAGGGGTGGGGGGATGGACTTTCGCGTCCTCGGCCGGCTTGAGGTCCACAGCGGCCGTGAGCGGGTCCCTCTGCCCGGAGCGCGCCGTCAGCGGGTGCTGGCCGCGCTGTTGCTGGCGCCGAACTCGGTGGTCCCGCTGTCCCGGCTCTCCGAGATGACCTGGGACGACGAGCCCCCCGCCACGGCCGGCAAGCAACTGCGGAACTCCGTCTCGGCGCTGCGGGAGCGGCTGGGCGACACCGACCAGCGGCTGATCCTCACCGAGGAGCCCGGCTACCGGATCCGTGTCGGCGCGGAGCGGCTCGACTCGCTGCGGTTCGCCGCCGGGGTCGCCGACAGCCGCCGCCACGCCGCCGAGGGCAGGCTGGACCGGGCCGTACGGGCGATCCGGCCGGCCCTGGCCCTCTGGCGCGGGCCCGCGCTCGACGGGCTGGGCACCCCGGTGCTCACCAGATCCGCCGCGCGCCTGGACGAACAGCGGCTCAGCGCGCTGGAGCTGTGCGGCGGATGGCGGCTGGAACTCGGCGAGCACCACGAGGTCGCCGACGATCTCGCGGATCTCGCCCACGAGCACCCGCTGCGTGAAGGGCTGCACGCGCAGCTGATGGCGGCCCTCGACCGCTGCGGCCGCCGCGCGGACGCGCTGCACGTCTTCCACCGCCTCAGAACCCGCCTCGACGAGGAACTCGGAGTCGGCCCCGGAGCCGATGTGCGGCGGCTGCACGAGCAGATCCTGCGCGGAGAGCCCCGCCCGCGCCGCGCCGGCCGCCCCCACCGGGACGAGCCCTCCCGCGCCGACGGCCCCGCCCGGGCCCTCGGCGCGCTGCCCGCCCCGAGGCAGCCCTGGACCGCCGTGTCCCCCGTGCCCCGCCAGCTCCCGCAGACGATCCGCGACTTCACCGGCCGCGCCGACCACCTGGCCGCGCTCGACGCCCTGTTGCCGGCCGCCGGCGGGCAGGCCGTGGTGATCTCCGCGCTCGACGGGTCGGGGGGAGTGGGCAAGACGACGCTCGCCGTGCACTGGGCACACCGCGTCCAGGACCGGTTCCCGGACGGCACGCTCCACACCAACCTGCGCGGCTACGGCCCCGGCAGGCCCGCGAGCCCCGACGAGGTGCTGGACGACTTCCTCGTCGCGCTCGGCGTGCACCCGGCGGCGGTGCCCGCCGGGACCGGCGCCCGCTCGGGACTGTTCCGTACGCTGGCGGCGGGGCGCCGCATGCTGGTCCTGCTGGACAACGCCAACAGCGCCGAGCAGGTCAGACCGCTGCTGCCGGGAGTCCCCGGATGCATGGTCGTGGTGACCAGCCGCGACAGCCTGACCGGTCTGGTGGTCACCGAGGCCGCGCACCGGCTCACCCTCGACGTGCTCTCCCCGGCCGAGGCCCTGAGCCTGGTCGTCGGCATCATCGGACCCGCCCGGGCCCGGGCGGAGCCGGGCGCGGTGGAGCACCTCATCCGGCTCTGCGCACGGCTGCCGCTGGCGCTGCGGATCGCCGCCGGGCGCGCTGCCGCGCACGCACACGTCTCCGTCGCCGACATCGTCACCGAACTCGACGACGACACGGCCCGGCTCGACGCGCTGAGCTGGGGCCAGGACCCCTACGCCGCGGTCCGCAACGTACTCGACTGGTCCTACGAACAGCTGACCGCGCCACAGGCACATCTGTTCCGGCGCCTCGGCCTGCACCCGGGTCCGGACATCTCGGCATCCGCGGCGGCGGCCCTCGCGCGGCTGCCGCTCCGCGAGACACGCCGGCTGCTCGGCGCGCTGGCCGACGCGCATCTCATCGAGCCGTCCGCGCACGACCGCTACCGCTTCCACGACCTGCTGCGGACCTACTCGGACGAGCTGGCCCGCGCACACGACACCGAGGACGAGCGACGCCACGCCCTCGACGCCGTACTCACCTGGTACAGCCACACCGCGCACACCGCCGACCGACTGCTCTACCCCACCTGCACGCGCCTGGTGGCGCACCCCGACGAGCCCGCCCACCCCCATCCCGTGGCCGACCGCGACCACGCCTGGGCATGGTTCACCGCCGAACGGGCCAATCTGGTCGCCGCCCTGCACCACGCCGTCGACCGCACCATGGACCGGTACGCCCTGCACCTCGTCGACGCCCTGGGCTTCCTCGTGCTCATGGGTGGCTGGGAGGAGCGCGTCGAGACCGCCACCGCGGGCCTGCGGGCGGCGCGGCGGTCCGGCCGGACCGAGCACGAGGCCAATGTGCTGCTCGCCCGCGGGGAAGCACTGGCGCATCTGCGGCGCCCCGACGCGGAGCCGGACCTCACCCGTGCCTGCGCGCTCGCCCGGGACGCGGGCAACCTCCACATCCAGATCGCCGCCCGCACCGAACTCGGCCAACTGCTCCGCCGGCAGACCCGGTTCGCCGAGGCGCTGCACCACTTCGAGGAGGTGTGCGTGCTCAGCCGGGGCTTCGACACCGGGCGGTGGGAAGCGGTGGCGGAGGGCAATATCGCCCAACTCCACGCCGATCTCGGCAACCATCGGCAGGCCATCGACCACGGCACCCGCAGCGCGTGGCTGCGCCACCGGCTCGGTGACACCGACGGCGAGGCGTGCGCGCTCTCGGCCATCGCCAGGGGCCGGCAGGGAATCGGCGACCACGACACGGCGATCACTCACTGCCGGCGCGCGATCGCGCTCGGCCGCGCGTCCCTCGGCAGCCAGGACGAGACACTCGCCTGGCCTCTCGCCGTCCTCGCCGCGTCGCTGAACCACCTCGGGCTGGTGAGCGAGGCCATCGCCTGCTGGCAGGAGGCCGCGACGATTTACACCGACCGAGGGCTGGACGCCGACGCGGCCATGATGCACCACCACATCCGAACGGCGGACCGTCCGCTCACCGACCCGCGTCCCGCCGGCGGTGCCGCGAACCGGGGCCTCACCCGCTGATCGACCCGCCGTGCCTCTGGGTCCTGCCGTTCGGGCTCGGCCGGTTGCGCGTGCCCCGGGGGCCCCGGTGGCACGTTTCTCGGCGCGGTGCCTGTGCCGTACGTGCCTCTGCGGGGCCGCGCCGCCCGGTCCGCCGTGCCTCTGGGGCCTGCTGTCCGGGCTCGGCCGGTTGCCCGTGCCCCGGCACCGCACCCGCCCCGGGGGCCCCGGTGGCACGTTTCTCCGCGCGGTGCCTGTGCCGTACGTGCTCCCGCGGGGCCGCGCCGCCCCGTCCGCCGCACCCGGCTCTCCTCGCTCCGCGCGGTGCGGCGGCCCGCCCGCCCGGCCCCCCGGGTGGGGGAGTCTCGGCGATTCGGGTACCGGAGCGGCCCCGGGTACCCGAGGGGGGTATATTGCTGACCCGAGGAGATATACCCCCCTCCGGTATAGGAGACCGTCATGTCAACCCCCATCGCCCCTCCCAGTCCGCGCCGTTGGACGGCGCTCGTGCTCATAGCCCTGGCCCAGTTCACGGTCATCATGGACACCTCCATCATTGGTGTGGCCCTGCCCAAGATGCAGGTTGACCTCGGCTTCTCTCCTGAGGGCCTGTCCTGGGTGTTCAACGCCTACGTCATCGCCTTCGGCGGGCTGCTGCTGCTCGGCGGACGGCTGTCCGATCTGTTCGGCGCCAAGCGGATCTTCGTCGCCGGCTGGACCGTGATGGCCGCGGGATCTCTGGTCGCCGGCCTCGCGTCCGAGGTCTGGGTCGAGCTGGCCGGCCGCGCCCTCCAGGGTGTCGGCGCCGCGTTGATCGCCCCGGCCGCGCTGACCCTGCTGATGACGCTCTTCGGCGCCCGTCCCCAGGAGCTGACCAAGGCGCTGGCCCTGTACGGCGCCGCTGCCCCGGCGGGCGGTACCGCCGGTGTCTTCCTCGGCGGTGTCATCACCGAGTACGCCAGCTGGCCCTGGGTGTTCTACATCAACATCCCGATCGCCCTGGTGGTGCTGGCACTCACGCCCGCTGTCATGCCCTCGGCCCCCGTCCGCCGCGGCTCCGTCGATCTCGCGGGAGCGGCCACCGTCACGCTGGGACTGGCCACCGCCGTCTACGCCATTGTCCGCGCTCCCGAGACCGGCTGGGGCTCGGCCCGGACCTGGCTCGTGCTGCTGGCCGGTGCGGCCCTGATCGCCGCCTTCATCGCCATCCAGTCCAAGCGGCGCGAGCCGCTGATGCGGCTGGGCATCTGGCGGGCGCCCGGTCTGGCCGGAGCGAACATCGCGCAGCTGCTGATGGCCGCCGCGTGGATTCCGATGTGGTTCTTCCTCAACCTCTACCTCCAGCAGGTCCTGGGACTGGGCGCCTTCGCCTCCGGCGCCGCCCTGCTGCCCATGACCGTCGCCATCATGATCATGATGATCGTCCTGGCGCCCCGTCTGATCGCCCGCTTCGGGACCAAGCCACTGATCGTCACCGGTCTGCTCGCCCTCGCGGCAGGCATGCTGTGGCTCTCCTTCGCCCGGGCGGACGGCACCTTCTGGGTCGACGTCCTGCCCGCCTCGCTGCTGGCGGCGGCCGGTATGTCGCTGGCGTTCATCCCCTCCCTCGGCACCGCCCTGTCCAGCGCGCGTCCCGAGGAGGGCGGCCTGGCCTCCGGCATCGTCAACACCAGCTACCAGGTCGGCTCCGCTCTCGGGCTCGCCGCGATGACGGCCGTGTCCGCGGCGTACGGCGCCCGTGAGCCGGGCGACCCCGAAGCGCTCACCAACGGGTTCTCCGCCGCCTTCCTCGGCGCGGCGGCTCTCGCCGCCGCCGGCGCGCTCGCGTCCCTGCTCACCCTGCGCGCCGCCCCCGCGCAGGGTTCCCCGCAGGGAGAGGAGCGGCCCGCCGAGGCGGGCGCGGCCTGAGCCCGGGTGCGGCGCCGCACGTGTCGCCCGGCCGGGCGGCGCGTGCGGCGCGGACGGGTTTCCGGAGCGGCCGGCACAGCGGCGAGCGGGTTCGACGGGACGGCGACCGCCCCGGCCGACGACCCGAGCCGACGACCCGAGCCGACGACCCGAGCCGACGACCCGAGTCGACGACCCGAGCCGACGACCCGAGTCGACGACCCGAGTCGACGACCAGCGCCGACGCCCCCAGCCGACGGCCCGGCACCGATCTCCACGGACGGAGACACGACCGCGGGGGCCCACCCCATCCCTCTTGTTGTTCGATTCCTGTGTGATTCCCGTGCGCCTCCCGTCAGATTCCCGGCCCCGGTGAACCGATGACGGGACGTCACGGTCTCCCCGGTGCGGGGGGCGCTCCCGGGGCTCCGGGGGCGCTGACGCACCATCAAGGACGAGGAGACACCATCGTGGGACTGGTCTCACGCGCGCTGACGGCCGCACTGGCGGTCGTGGCACTGGCGGCGGGTGCGCCGGGGCCGGCGCACGCGCAGCCGCCCGGCGCGTCCATACCCGGCGCGCCGCCGGGCGCCTCCGGGGAGCGGCTGCCGGAGGGGTGGCGCCTCGCGGGCGGGGAGCTGGTCTGGAGCTCGCCCGACCCGGTGGGCACGGGCGGTGCCCGGGTCGAGTTCCGCTCGGGGCAGCGGACCCTCGGCGTCCCGGAGCCCTCTCCCGACCACCGCACCTTCCGGCTCCGCCTCGGCGGGGCGGGGACCGGACCGGTGAGCGGACTCCAGGTGGTCGCCGGCGCGCGCCGGCTGGACGCCGGGGGGCCGGCCGGGCCCCCCGGCCAGCGGCGCGCACCGGTCCCGGCCGCGCCCGGTGAGCGGCTCCCCGTCAACGCGGTCGATCCCGGTGTCCCCGGGAAGTACCGCACCACCAGTGGGGAGTACACCCTGAAGGCGGTGCGGCTGCCGGGCTACGCGGAGCCCGTGGAGATGCGCGCCTCGGTCGTCGGCCCGACGGACGCCCCGGGGAAGCGACCGCTGGCGCTCTTCCTCCACGGCCGCACCGCCACCTGCTACGAACCCGGCCGGGACATGCCGACGCTGGAGTGGCCGTGCCGGCCGGGCCACAAGTCCGTCCCGAGCCACCGAGGCCATCTGCACGACCAGAAGCGCCTCGCCTCCCAGGGCCATGTGACGGTCTCGATCTCCGCGAACAGTGTCAACGCGCAGGACTTCGGCGTGGCGGACGCCGGGGCCCAGGCCCGTTCGTCCCTGGTGCGCCGGCACCTCGCCCTCTGGGCGGAGTGGGGAGCCGACCCCGCGAAGGCTCCACGCGCCGTGCGGTCGATGGCCCCCGCCGATCTCTCGAAGGTGCTCCTGGTCGGCCACTCCCGGGGCGGCGAGGGCGTCAACCGGGCGGCCCTCGACAGCGTCTCCCCGCCGCCGCCCGCCGAGAACGGCCACCGCGGGCCGGTACGGTGGCGCATCCGCGGCACCGTCCTGATCGGCCCCACCCTCTTCGGCCAGAACCCCGCCCCCGACGTGCCCTCCCTGACCATCCTGCCGGGCTGCGACGGCGATGTGAGCGACCTCCAGGGCCAGCTCCACCTCGACGCCACCCGGGGCGCCGGCCGGGGCAGGGCGCTGCACAGCGCGGTGTACATGGTCGGCGCCAACCACAACTTCTTCAACACGGAGTGGACGCCCGGCCTGGCCGAGGCCCCGGCCTCCGACGACTTCCCGCACGACGCGAGCGATCCGGACCCGGTCTGCTCACCGGGTGCCGCGACCCGGCTGAGCGCCGCGCAGCAGCGGACGGCGGGCACCACCTACATCGCCGCCGCCGCACGGCTCTTCCTCGCGGGGGACGACCGGGTCCGCCCGCTCCTCGACGGCTCCGGCCGGCGCGCGCCGTCGGCCGGGCCCGCCCGGGTCCTCACCCACGCCGTCGGCGGCCACCGCACCCCGGCGATCCTGCCCGACGCCCCGCTCGCGGTGACGAACGGGCGCGTGTGCCGGCAGATCACGGCCGACGCCGCCCGGGCCTGCGCGCCGGACTTCCACTCCGGCCGGTCGCCCCACTTCGCGGCCTGGGGCGCCGCCCCCGACAACGAGCCCGGCCGCAACGCGGTCACGGCCCGCTGGACCGCGCCGGGCACCCCGGTCCGGCTCACCCCGGGGCGGGCCTTCTCGCTGGCGGGCTCCGACACGCTCGCCCTGCGGGTGGTCGTGCCGCCGAACACCCGGGACACCCGGCTCGACATCGCCCTCACCGACACCTCCGGCAGGCGGGCGGGGCTCGGCCGGGTCACCGTCGACGGCCTTCCGGGCTCCCGGATGACGGCCGCGCACTGGGCGCGTGAGGTGCGCGTCCCGCTGAAGGCCGCCGTCGCCGCCGGTCTGGATCTCCGGCGGACGCGGTCGCTGGAGCTGACCCCGCGCGGCGGCCCCGGCACGTTCTGGCTGATGGACGCCTGGGGCTGGCGCCCCGGCACCCCGGCGGCGGGCGCCGCGGCGCTTCCGCGCGTCGACATCGGCCGGACGACCGTCGAGGAGGGCGACTCGGGGACCCGCACCTACCGGGTGCCCGTCCGGACCACCGGCCGGGGCACCGGGGTGATCAGGCTCGCCGTCCGCGACCCGAGGACCCACGCGTCCACGGTCCGTGAGGTGAGGGTGGAGGCCGGCCGCTCCGTGGACGTGCCGGTCACGGTGGAGGGCAACTCCCGCTACAGCCACGACCTCGACCACGAGGTCGCGGCCAAGCCCGTGCGCGGCGTGGCGGTCGGCGCCGCCGCCGGGGGAGTGCTCGTCAGGAACGACGACCCCGTGCCCACGGTCACCGCGACGCCGGTCGCCGACTCGGTCGCCGAGGGCGGCCGGCTCACCTGGAAGCTGGGGCTCTCCCACCCCGCCGACACCGCCTTCGACACGCTGATCACCTTTCTGCCGGTGAGCGGGGGCGCTGAGCTGTCCACGAAGGACGTCGACCCGGAGTGGCTCGCCGAACGGGGCGGGACCCCGGACCCGGAGCTGCCGCTGTCCGGGGCCGGCTTCCCCCTCTGGGCCACGATCCCCGGGGACGGGACGGGCACCGAGGTGTCCGTGCCCACGGCCGCCGACACACTGACCGAGCCGGAGGAGTCCCTGCGGACACGGGTGTCGACCCACCAGGGTGACGCCGGCTTCGTGGAGGGCCCCGTGCTCACCGGGAAGGTCCGGGACGCGCCCCGGCGCTGACACCGGGCCCGCGCCCCGCACGGCCGATGGCACCGCTCCCCTCGCCGGGGAACGGTGCCATCGGTGTGCGGAGGCCGCGCGGGGCCGTCTCAGGGACGGGGGCCGAGCGGTGTACCGGCGTCCGGCTGCTCCGGCTCGGCCAGTCGCGCCCTCAGCGCGGTGTTCTCGGCCTCCAGGGCCGCGACGCGCTTGCGGGCGAAGTGGAGTTCCATGACCGCGTCATGGAACTCGGTCACCAGTTCTTCCGTGGTCAACTGCATGGTCTTCTCCGGTGGTACGACGGCGGTTCGGACGGGTTGGGGAGTTTCTTTCGGGTTGTGCCGGATCGGGTCGGGTCGGGTCGTGCCGGGTCGTGCCGGATCGGGTCGGGCCGGATCGGTGAGCGGGGTCCGGTGCCGTGGATCGCGGGGCGGGGGAGGGAGCCCACGCGGAGCGTCGGCGACGGACGGCAACGCGGCGGGGCGCGGTGCCGGGGCTCGCGAGCCCCGGCACGATCCGAAAGAGACGACCCAGGTCCGGCTCTGTCCGATGCGGCGGGCTCAGACGGGAGGCGCGGCCGGTGTCGGGCCGGTCGGCGAAGGTGTGGCGGTCGGCGCGGGCGTGGTGGGCGGCGCGGGCGGCGCGATGCGTGTGGGCGGCTTGCCGTCCGAACTCCGCCACCACAGGACGCCGTCCTGTGCGTAGAGCGCGCCACCGCCGCGCGAGTCGACCGCGGTCGGCGCGGTCGCCACGTCGACGACGCGCACCACCCCCTCGACCATCAGCGCGGACCCCACCCCCGCCTGCTGGATGATGTGGAGCTGCGACCAGGGGTTGTTGCCCACACCCATGCCGATGCCGACCCGTCCGCTGCCCTTCACGACGAAGTCGTCGCGCCCGTTGTTGCGGAGACAGATCAGATTGCCGCTGGTGGGGCCATTGGTCGCGGTCACATAGATGCCCTGGGCCGCGGTGCCGGCCGTCCGCAGGTCGATCGAGACGGCGGCGACGTCCGCGTCACCGCCGTCCGCGTAGCCCATGTGGGAGATCTTCAGGGTCCCGCGCCCGTTTCTCTCATGGCCGGTCAGATAGACGGCGGAGTTGTCGGGGTTGTCCGAGATGATGTTCAGCGCCACTCCGCCGCCGGACTTCCCGGCCTGGTGGATGGTCGCGGTGTGCGCCGTCGTCGAGGTCGTCTTGAAGGAGGCCGAGTTGACGGTGGAGTCCGTGACGAAGGTCTCGGCCCGCACGGTCCCCGGGGTGGCGGCCGGGGCGTTCCCCGCCCCGTTCGCCCCGTTCGCCCCGTTCGCCGCGTTCCCGGGCGCGGCCGAGGCGGCCGGCGCCGCGGCTCCCGAGGCCACCACGGTCAGCGCGCCCGCGGTGAGGCCCCCCATGAGGTTCCTGCGATTCACGGTCATAAATTCCCCTTTGTCCATTATTCCGTGCACACATCAGGGGTGTGCCCACGGAAAGGACCTCCACGGGGCCCGTCCGGTTGTACGGGAAACCGGACGGACGCCCGGGCGCGGGTCAGATGTCGTGCGGCACCCAGGGCGCGCTGTCGCTCCCGAAGGCGACGGACGCCTCCGCCAGCGCCCCCGCGCGCAGCTCCCGCACCCGCCCCGCCGCCGCCAGCTCCGTGAGTGTGAGATCGCCCAGATAGGCCGCGCCCAGGCTCCGCGCGTCCAGCGCGAGGTCCGCCGCGTCGGAGGTCCGCGCGCAGGACGCGCCCTTGGTGTCGCCGGAGAGCCGCCACCGGCCCTCGTTCCAGGGGCAGAAGGAGTCCGACACCTCCAGGACGACATCCACCGGCACCCGGTAGGCCCGCGCCTCCAGCGCCGCCCCCACCTCCACCAGCCGTACATAGCCCTCGTCGCGCAGCCGGATGCCGCAGCGGCGGATGTCGGAGACGAGATGCTGCCAGGCGTCGTCCAGCGGCCGGTTCTCCATGGTGACGGTCGAGGTCAGATCGATGCCGAAGAGGTAGCGCAGCAGCGCGGCGCCGGACGCCGGGTCGAGCGCGTACAGATCCTGCACCTCGATGGTGCCGTTGGGGCCCGCGTGCTCCCAGGAGGGGCGGATGCGGAAGAGGACGTAACCGGTGGTCCGCCCGTCGCGCTCGGCGAGCGCGCACTGGAGGTGCGAGGTGCCCTGCCGGTTCTCGGGGGCGTCGAGCACGCCGAGCCGGTCCCAGCCGGGCAGCCGGGCGATCATGCCGGGGCGGGTGGGGACCAGCTCGGCGTAGACCGCCTCGCAGCGGGCGAGCGCGTCCTTCGGCGGGGCCGTGCGGATACGGACGGAGTCCGTGCCCTCGGGTACGGCGAGCCGCACCCGGGCCGTGTCGATGTCGGCCCGGAGCAGACGGGTCGCCGCGCCGTAGCCGAACCGCCCGTAGATCGCGGGCTCGGAGGCGCCGAGGATGGCGAGCGGCTCGCCCCAGGCGCGGAAGTCGTCCAGCTGGCGGCGCATCATCGCGGTCAGCACACCGCGCCGCCGGTGGGTGGCGGCCACATGCACCATGGAGACTCCCGCCATGGGGGCGAGCCCTCCGCCGGGCACGGTCACCTCGAAGCGGAACGACGCGGCGCTGCCGACGCACAGGTCGCCGTCCCAGGCGGCGATCGCGCGGCCGGGATCGGTGAGACCGCGGATCAGCTCGCGCTTCTCCGGTGACTGGGCCACGCCGCCGAAGGCCAGTTCCAATCCCTCGTACCAGCGGTCCCATTCGGACGCGCGCAGAACCCGCAGCTCAGTGGTCATGGGCCATGCCTATCAAGGCGTGCTGCCCCGCGCGACCGAATTTCCGCCGCGCGGCCCCGGGGCGGGGCTCGGCGAGGCCGTGCCCCAGGTCGTCGTCCGATTCCCGCCGGCGCCCGCGGTCCCGGTCACCCAGCCTGAGCGCATGACGACAGCGACACATCATCCCCTGGCCATCCCTCCCCGTGTGCTCGGCGAACTCCGCGCGTGCGACGACGCGGGAGCCCGCCGCCCCCGCGCCGACGACCGCGGCGGGGCGCCCCTGCGGTGCTGTCTGCGCCGCGCCCGCGCCGGGGAGTGGATCTCGCTGGTGTCGTACGCTCCGCTGCGCCGGTGGGCGGCACGGACCGGCGCCGACCCGGGGGCCTACGACGAGGTGGGGCCGGTCTTCATCCACGCCGACCCCTGCGAGGGCCCGGACCCCGCGCCGGGGTATCCGTTCGCCGAGACCGGGGCCTCCCGTGTGCTCCGCCGCTACAGCGCCGACGGCCGGATCACCGGCGGGGCGCTGGTGCGGCTGCCGGAGCACCCCGCCGGGGCGCGGGAGGTCCTGGACCGGGCGCTGGACACGGCCTTCGGCGACCCCCGGGTGGCGCTGGTGCAGATACGGGCGGTGGAGCACGGCTGCTTCCTGTGCGAGGTGCGCAGACCCTGACCAGCGGCGGCGCCGGGCCGGCCGCTCACCCCACGTGGACTCTCGGCCGCCGCTCCGGGTCCGGCTCCGCCCGGCGGAGCACCTCGCGGGTCACCGGAGCGGTCTCGCCCTCGCCGAAGACCAGAAAGCTCAGCAGACGCCCGAAGGGCGGGCCCTCCGTCCAGGTGAAGTACGCGTGCGGCACGGTCCCGGTCCGGTCCCGGATGCCCAGCAGGACCGCGGCGATCGTGTTGGGGACCGTCGAGCCCTCCACCCGGAGCCTGCGCACCCCGTACCGCTCGTCCCCGCGCACGGTCAGATCCGCCGAGAAGTCCGAGGAGTCCCGGACGAAGACCTCCAGGAAGAGCACCGGCCGGCGTCTGGGAATGGGGGTGTCGCGGCGCTGGCCGTGCTCCCTGTCCCGGTACGCCTCCGCGCTGTGCTCCCGGGGCTCGTTGGCGATGATCCGCGGCGGCCCGGACGCCGCCGCCTCGTCCAGGAACCGCGCCGCCGTCGGGTCGAAGACGACCTCCGCGGCCCGCAGTTCGAACGCGCGGTGGACCCGGGAGGCGAAGGAGGTCAGCAGGATGGTGAGGATGAAGAGCGCCGCGATCTTGATGCCGTCGGGCCGTTCGATCACATTGGCGACCGTGGTGTAGAGGAAGACCGCGGTGATCACGGCGAAGCCGGCGGCGGCCCTGGGGTGGCCCCGGCGGCGGGTGGCCACCGCCGAGGCGAAGGCCGCCGACAGCATCAGGACCAGCACCCCGGTGGCGTACGCCCCGCTCTGCTTGTCCACGTTCGCGTCGAAGTAGACGGTGATGCCGGCCGCGATCGCCACGAACACCAGCACCAGCGGCCGGACCGCCCGCGTCCATTCGGGTGCCATGCCGTAGCGGGGCAGAAACCTCGGTACGAGATTGAGCAGCCCGGCCAGCGCGGACGCGCCCGCGAACCAGAGGATGCAGATGGTGGCGATGTCGTAGACGGTGCCGAACTGCTCCCCCAGATTGCGGTGCGCCAGATAGGCGAGCGCCCGGCCGTTCGCCGGCCCGCCCGCCTCGAAGTCCTTCTGGGGGATGAGCAGGGTCGTGGCCAGGCTGGAGAGCAGCAGAAAACAGCTCATGATCAGTGCCGCGGTGGTCAGCAGCCTGCGGGTGTCGCGGATACGGCCCGCCGGACGCTCGTACGTATCGGTGGCGTCGCCCTTGATCTGCGGCATCACCGCCACCCCGGTCTCGAACCCGGACATGCCGAGCGCCAGCTTGGGGAAGACCAGCAGCGCCACCCCGATCATCACCCAGGGGGAGGAGTGCTCGGCGGTCATCGCGTCCCACCAGTCGGGGACCACCACCGGCGCGCTCGCCACCTCCCGGGCGGCGGAGGCCAGCACCACCACGTTCAGCGACAGATAGACCGCGACCAGGACCACGGCCACGCCGATCGCCTCGCGGAAGCCCTTGAGGAAGACCGCGCCGAGCAGCCCGATCAGACCGAGGGTGATCCACAGACTCTCGCCGTGCAGCCAGGAGGGCGCGTACGGGTTCTCCACCACATGCGCCGAGGCGTCGGCGGCCGAAAGGGTGATGGTGATGATGAAGTCGGTCGCCGCGAACCCGAGCAGGACCAGCACCAGGATCTTCCCCGACCACCAGGGCAGCAGCCGCTCCAGCATGGCGATCGAGCCCTCGCCGTGCGGTGACTCGCGGGCGACCCGGCGGTAGACCGGGAGCGCGCCCAGCAGGGTGAGGGCCAGCAGGACGAGGGTCGCGAGCGGGGAGAGCAGACCGGCGGCGAGCGCCGCGATACCGGGCTGGTAGCCGAGGGTGGAGAAGTAGTCCACACCGGTGAGGCACATGACCCGCCACCAGCGGTGTCCCCGGTGCTCGGGGGGCGGGGTGCCGTGCGGACCGGGGTGGCGGGCGGTGGTCTCGCTGAGGCCGTCGAGCAGCCACGCACGGCAGCGCCGGCCCGCCTCCGCGCCCCCGCGGCGGGGCCCGGTCTCGGCCTGAGTGCCGGTCATGGGCGCACACTCCCTGTTCATCGGCCGGATGGTCCGGGCGTCCGCGCTCCCATCGTCGCCCGCCGGGCCGCGCTCGGCAGCCCGGTGCGGGGCGCGCCCCTCGCGCCCGGCGGCCCGTCACGGCGGCCCCCCGCCCCGGGCGGCCGTACAGGAACCGTCAAGAGCGACGACGGCCACGTATGGGACGTATCAACGGGAGCCGGACCGCGGCCGGGGCGCGGTTTCCTCGGACAGTCAGATTGTCCGAGCAGACCGGCATCCGGCGGATTCGTCCGCCCGCTCCGTGTCCGACGGTCCGAACCCGAGTCCTACAGGAGCTCACGATGGCCGATGTGGCCTTCGTCGTCACCACGATCGCGGTCTTCGCGCTGGTGGCTCTCATCGCCAAGGGGGTGGCAAAGCTGTGACTGCCGAGAACATCGTCGGTCTGATCGTGGCCGTCGCCCTGCTGGGCTATCTCGTCCTCGCCCTTCTGTACCCGGAGAGGTTCTAGCCCGGAATGAGTCCCGTACTTGCCGGTGTGCTCCAGCTGCTGGCGCTGATGGTGGCGCTCGCCCTGGCCCACCGCCCCCTGGGCGACCACATGGCCCGTGTCTACACCTCCGACCGGCATCTCCGGGTGGAGAAGTGGATCTACAAGGCCGTGGGCGCCGACCCGGACACGGAGATGCGCTGGCCCGCCTATCTCCGCGGGGTCCTCGCCTTCTCCGCCGTCGGCGTGCTCTTCCTGTATCTGCTCCAGCGGCTCCAGGGCTCACTGCCCGGCTCGCTCGGATTCCGGTCCATCGACCCGGACCAGGCGTTCAACACCGCCGCGTCCTTCGTCGCCAACACCAACTGGCAGTCGTACTACGGCGAGCAGGCCATGGGCCATGTCGTCCAGACCGGCGGCCTCGCGGTGCAGAACTTCGTCTCCGCCGCCGTCGGCATCGCCGTCGCCGTGGCCCTGGTGCGGGGCTTCACCCGCTCCCGCACCGGTGAGCTGGGCAACTTCTGGGCCGACCTGGTCCGGGGCACCATCCGGATTCTGCTCCCGATCTCGGTGATCGCGGCGGTCGCGCTGGTCGCCTGCGGGGCGATCCAGAACTTCGCCGGCATCCACGGGGTCGGCCAGTTCACCGGCGGCACCCAGGAGTGGAACGGTGGCGCCGTCGCCTCCCAGGAGGCCATCAAGGAGCTGGGCACCAACGGCGGCGGCTACTTCAACGCCAACTCCGCCCACCCCTTCGAGAACCCGAACGGCCTCTCCAACCTCCTGGAGATCTTCCTCATCCTGGTCATCCCCTTCTCCCTGACCCGCACCTTCGGCCGCATGGCCGGCAATGTGCGCCAGGGGTACGCGATCCTGGGCACGATGGTCACGATCTGGCTCGGGTTCACCGCGCTGATGATGTGGACCGAGTTCGCCCACCCGGGAGCCGCGTTCCAGGAGGCCGGCGGGGCGATGGAGGGCAAGGAGACCCGGTTCGGCATCGGCGGCTCGGCCATCTTCGCCGTGGCCACCACCCTCACCTCCACCGGCGCGGTCAACAGCTTCCACTCCTCCTACACCGGCTTCGGCGGCGGCATCACCATGCTGGGCATGCAGCTCGGCGAGATCGCCCCCGGCGGAGTGGGCTCCGGACTGTACGGAATGCTGATCATGGCGATCATCGCCGTGTTCATCGCGGGCCTGATGGTCGGCCGCACCCCCGAGTACCTCGGCAAGAAGATCGGCACCCGGGAGATCAAGTTCGCGGCCTGCTACATCCTGATCACCCCGGCGCTGGTGCTCTGCTTCACCGCCGCGGCGATGGCCCTGGAGACCCCCGGCAACTCGATGACCAACTCCGGAGCCCACGGCTTCTCCGAGATCCTCTACGCCTACACCTCGGGCGCCAACAACAACGGCTCCGCCTTCGCCGGGCTCAACGCCGACACCCAGTGGTTCAACACCACCATCGGGATCGCGATGCTCCTCGGCCGGTTCCTGCCGATGGTCTTCGTGCTCGCGCTCGCCGGCTCGCTGGCCGAGCAGCACCCCGTCCCCGCCACCGCCGGCACCCTGCGGACCGAGAAGCCGCTCTTCACCGGGCTGCTGGTCGGGGCGATCCTCATCATCACCGGTCTGACCTACTTCCCGGCGCTCGCGCTGGGACCGCTTGCCGAAGGGCTCGCTTCATGAGCACGATCACTCCCACCCGAGCACCGCACTCCGATGTGCCCACCGGGCACACGCCCGGGCCGGGCCGGGTCGGCGGCGGCCTCTTCGACCCCGGACAGCTCGTCAGGTCCCTCCCCGAGGCGCTGCGCAAACTCGACCCGCGGGTCATGGTCAAGTCCCCGGTGATGTTCGTCGTCCTGGTCGGCTCGGTCGTCACCACCGCCCTCGCGATCAGCGATCCGTCCAACGGCTTCGGCTGGGCGATCACCGCCTGGCTCTGGCTGACCACCCTCTTCGCCAACCTCGCCGAGGCGGTCGCCGAGGGCCGGGGCAAGGCCCAGGCCGACACCCTGCGCAAGGCCAGGACCGACACCGTCGCCCGCCGGCTCAGCGGCACCACCGAGGAGCGGGTGCCCGGCACCGGGCTGCGCATCGGCGATCTGGTCGTCTGCGAGGCCGGTGACACCATCCCCGGCGACGGCGATGTGGTCGAAGGTGTCGCCTCCGTCGACGAGTCCGCGATCACCGGTGAGTCCGCCCCGGTCATCCGGGAGTCCGGCGGCGACCGCAGCGCGGTCACCGGCGGGACGAAGGTCCTCTCCGACCGGATCGTCGTCAAGATCACCGCCAGGCCGGGCGAGACCTTCATCGACCGGATGATCGCCCTCGTCGAGGGCGCCGCCCGGCAGAAGACCCCCAACGAGATCGCGCTGAACATCCTGCTCGCCTCACTGACCGTGGTCTTCCTGCTGGCCGTGGTCACCCTCAAGCCGTTCGCCGTCTACGCGGGCGCCGACGGCCAGACCTCCCTGATCGTGCTCACCGCGCTGCTGGTCTGTCTGATCCCCACCACCATCGGCGCGCTGCTCTCCGCCATCGGCATCGCCGGTATGGACCGGCTGGTCCAGCGCAATGTCCTCGCCATGTCCGGACGGGCCGTCGAGGCCGCGGGCGATGTGTCGACCCTGCTGCTCGACAAGACCGGCACCATCACCCTCGGCAACCGCCAGGCCGCCGAGTTCGTCCCCCTCCAGGGCGTCACCGCCGCGGAACTCGCGGACGCCGCCCAGCTCTCCTCGCTCGCCGACGAGACCCCCGAGGGCCGCTCCATCGCCGTCCTCGCCAAGGAGAAGTACGGACTGCGCGAACGCCACCGGGGCGAACTGGCCGGAGCCGAGTGGATCGACTTCACCGCCCAGACCCGGATGTCCGGGGTGGACGCCGACGGCCGCAGGGTCCGCAAGGGCGCCACCGCCTCCGTGATCTCCTGGGTCGGGGAGCGGGGCGGCGAGGTCCCGGCCGACGCCGACCGCGTCACCGACACCATCGCCGAAGCGGGCGGCACACCGCTGCTGGTCGCCGTCGAGGACCGGGAGGGCGCCCGGGTGCTGGGCGTCATCCACCTCAAGGACGTCGTCAAGGAGGGCATGCGCGAGCGGTTCGGGGAACTGCGCCGCATGGGCATCCGCACGGTCATGATCACGGGTGACAATCCGCTGACCGCGCGGGCCATCGCCGAGGAGGCCGGGGTCGACGACTTCCTCGCCGAGGCCACCCCCGAGGACAAGATGGCCCTCATCAAGCGGGAGCAGGCCGGCGGCAAGCTGGTCGCGATGACCGGTGACGGCACCAACGACGCCCCGGCGCTGGCCCAGGCCGATGTCGGCGTGGCGATGAACACCGGCACCTCGGCCGCCAAGGAGGCCGGGAACATGGTGGACCTGGACTCCAACCCCACCAAACTGATCGAGATCGTCGAGATCGGCAAACAGCTCCTCATCACCCGGGGAGCCCTCACCACCTTCTCCATCGCCAACGACGTCGCCAAGTACTTCGCGATCATCCCGGCGATGTTCGCCGCGGCCTACCCGGGCCTGGACAAGCTCAACATCATGCAGCTGTCCTCGCCCCACTCCGCGATCCTCTCCGCCGTCGTCTTCAACGCGCTGATCATCATCGCGCTGGTCCCGCTCGCCCTCCGGGGCGTGCGGTACCGGCCCACCAGCGCCGACCGGATGCTCCGCCGCAACCTCGGCGTCTACGGACTGGGCGGGCTCATCGCCCCGTTCATCGGCATCAAACTCATCGACCTGATCATCTCCCTCATCCCTGGCATCGGGTGACGACCATGAACACCTCCGTACGCAACACGGGCCGGCTCATCTCGGCGGCCCTGCGCGCCCTTCTCGTCCTGACCGTCGTCTGCGGGGTGCTCTACCCGCTCGCCGTGACCGGCGTCGCCCAGGCCCTCTTCAACGACAAGGCCAACGGCTCCGAGGTGACGGCCGGCGGCGAGGTCGTCGGCTCCTCGCTCATCGGCCAGACCTACCACCTCCCGCTGAAGGACCCCGGCGACCCGGAGGAGACCCCGGAGCCGGACCTCACCTGGTTCCAGCCACGCCCCTCCAACGGCCTCGGCAGCAACAGCGTCAACACGCGGTACTCCCTCATCCTCTCCGGCGCCACCAACCGCTCCGGCGACAACGCCGAGCTGCTCCAGTGGGTCAGGGACGCCAAGGCCGCCGTGGTGAGGGACAACTCCACCGCCGGCCACCGGGTCGACCCCGCCGATGTGCCCGCCGACGCGGTCACCTCCTCGGGCTCCGGCCTCGACCCGCACATCTCCCCGGAGTACGCGCGACTCCAGGTCCACCGGGTCGCCGAGCGGAACTCCCTCGCCGCCGCCGCCGTGGAGAAGCTGGTGCGGGAGCACACCGACGGCCGGATTCTCGGATTCATCGGCGAACCCCGGGTCAATGTCCTCGCGCTCAACATCGCGCTGCGGGAGCTGACCGGCCGCGGCACGGACTGATCCCCCCGCGCCTCCCCGCCCCGCGCGCCACCGCCCCGATCCGGCGGTCGCGCGCGGGGCGGACCCGTACCGCCGCTCACACCCCGGGGACCGCGTCCACCAGCTCCGCGAGCGCGCCCGCCAGCGCGCCGAGCCCCGGGCCCGCAGGGCCCCCGGGCTCGCTCATGTATCCGTCGCGGCGGATCTCGACCATCAGCGCGCCGACCCGGGCGTCCCGCCCGTGGAACTCCAGCGGCACATAGGCGCCCGCGAAGGGGCTGTCGGTCCCGGTGCCGCCGAAACCGGTGAACGCCCGCTCCGCGAGGGCGGCAAGCCCCGGCGGGGTGTGGAAGGGGTCGGTGCCCAGACAGACCGGGGGACGGGGGCCGTCGCCGTGCAGTTCGTACGGCAGCCGCTGTGTGGGGTAGGAGTGCACATCGATCACCACCGCCCGTCCCGTCGCCGCCAGCCGGTCCGCGACCGCCGCCGTCATGGCCTCCGCGTACGGGGTGAAGTACCGCTCGATCAGCGGGGCGGGGTCCACGGTCTCCGGGCGCAGCGGCTCGCCGTGCGTCGTCCGGGTGTAGACGGCGCCCATGCCCACCGCGCGCATCTCCTCGCGCTCGTCGGGGAACCGCTCGGGGTCGGTCACCAGCCGCGACAGCCCGTTGACGAACCGCCAGGGGGTGACGGCGCAGAGCCCGGCGGCGGTCCGCGCCAGCTCGGCGGTGTGGGCGTCGGTGATGTGGTCGAGCTCCCGCTCCAGCGCGGCGTCCCCGAGCAGGATGCCCTCGCGCACCGACGGGGGGATCGTCCGCGCCGCGTGCGGCACATGCAGGATCACGGGCGAGGAGGCGGCTCCGGGGAGCAGCCGGAAGGGGACGGGGGCAGCGGACACGGGCATCTCTCCGGGGGTCGCGTCGGTACGGGGACGGCACGGCCACCGGCGCGGCGCGCGGCCTCCCCGTACGGACAACTCACGCCCGCCCCGGGGGGTTCCGCGGTCCGGCCGGACCGGCCGGGGAAGACCGATGCCCCCGCCCGCTCCGGTCGGGGAGGGGACGGGGGCATCGCGCGGGCGGGTGTCAGCCGCCCTGCGCCGGGCCCGGGCCGCCGGACGCCGGAGCGGGCGCGCCGGGCGGTGTGTCACCGGGCTCCGCCGCCGCGGCCTCCGCCGCGCAGGGCTCGGTGGCCGGGGCCCGCGTACCCACGGGCCCGGCCGCCGGCGGACCGCCGGGGGTGCCCGGCCGCGCCGCCTCCGACAGACCGCCGTAACGCGACACCAGCGGCTCGGTCCAGCGCGCCGCGAGCGGCCCCAGGACCACCAGGATCAGCACATACGCCGTGGCGATCGGTCCGATCCTCGGCTCCGTGGCGACGGCGAGACCCGCGATCACGATCGAGAACTCGCCGCGCGCCACCAGCGCGCCGCCCGCCCGCAGCCTGCCGCGCGGGCCGATGCCCGCCCGCCGGGCCGCGTACCAGCCGGTGAGCACCTTGGTGACGGCGGTGACCACCGCGAGGAGCAGCGCGGGCAGCAGCACCGGCGGGATGTCGGTGGGGTCGGTCGACAGTCCGAAGAAGACGAAGAACACGGCGGCGAAGAGGTCCCGCAGCGGGGTGAGCAGCTTGCGCGCGCCCTCGGCGACCTCGCCCGACAGCGCGATGCCGACCAGGAAGGCGCCGACGGCCGCGGAGACCTGCAGCTCCTGGGCGATGCCCGCCACCAGCAGGGTGAGTCCGAGGACCACCAGCAGCAGCATCTCCGGATTGTCCGAGGAGACCGCACGGCTGATCAGGCGTCCGTGCCGGAGCGCCAGATAGAGCACGATCCCCACCGCGCCGAGCGCGATCAGCAGGGTGACACTGCCGCCCGCGAGGCCCACACCCGCCAGCAGCGCGGTGAGCAGCGGCAGATACACCGCCATCGCCAGATCCTCCATGACGAGGATGCCGAGGACCACCGGGGTCTCCCGGTTGCCGAGCCGGCCCAGGTCGGTGAGGACCTTGGCGATGACTCCGGAGGAGGAGATCCAGGTGACACCGGCCAGGGCGACCGCCGCCACCGGGCCCCAGCCCAGCAGCAGCGCCGCCGCCGCGCCGGGCAGGGCGTTGAGCGCGAAGTCGACCGCGCCCGACGGGTACTGGGTCTTGAGGCTGCCGACCAGTTCGGACGCGCTGTACTCCAGGCCCAGCAGGAGCAGCAGCAGGATGACGCCGATCTCCGCGCCGACGGCGACGAAGTCCTCGCTCGCGCTCAGCGGCAGCAGGCCGCCGGTGCCGAACGCGAGGCCGACCAGGAGATAGAGGGGGATGGGGGAGAGGCCGATGCGCCCGGCGAAGCGGCCTATCAGCCCCAGCCCGAGAATGATCGCCCCGAGCTCGATGAGCAGGGTGGTGGTCTCGTGCACGGTCAGCCTCCGGCGATGATCTCGGCGAGGGCGTCGACGCCCTCGCGGGTGCCGACCGCGACCAGGGTGTCCCCGATGGCGAACCGGAAGTCGGGCCCCGGCGACGGGTGCGCGCCGGTGCGCCGCAGGACGGCGACGACCGAGGCGCCCGTGCGGCTGCGCGCCCGGGTGTCAGCGAGCACCCGCCCGGCGTAGGGGGAGCGGGTGCCGACCTGGATGTGCTCGGTGACGAGATCGATCCCGTCGGTGCGCACGGCGTCGATCGGCTCGGGGTCGATCAGATGCGCCAGCGCGGTGGCCTCATCGGACGAGAGCGGAACCGCCAGTTGGCAGGCGTCGGGGTCGTCGGAGGCGTAGAAACCGAGAAAGCGTCTGCCGTCGTGGTGGACGACGACGGAGATGTGCCGGCCTTCCTCGGTGGTGAAGTCGTACTGTGTCCCGACTCCCGGCAGTGAGGTGCGACGGGTGCCCATGCTCGCCTCCCAAGGCGTGGGTCGTCCTCTCACCGTGGGCGGGTGAGCGGTGCGGTGGGTTGAGGTGTACCAGACAGTCTACGAAAGTGGATCACCCTCGGCCCCCGGCGGGGCCGGGAATCCGGAATATCCGGCTCCGTCCATGGGGGCGGCCGACCGGGCGGGCGGCTGCCGGGAATGCCTGCCCCGCCCGGGCGCGGCTACTCCCCGAGCGGGCCCGCCCGGCCGGGACTACTCCCCGAGCAGTCCCGGCCGGGCCCGCTCCAGCACCCCCGACACCCGCTCCCAGGTCTCCGTGTCCCGCTCCACGGGAGGCAGTTCGCGCCCCTGGCCCGACCCCCAGCGGACGGCGGCTGCCACCGGGTCCTCGCCGGTGGCCGCTGCCGCCGCCAGTGCCGCCGCGCCCGTCGCCACCGGTTCGGCGGCGCGCGGGACCAGCAGGGGGCGGCCGGAGAGCCGGCGCACGGTCTCCACCCAGAACCTGCCGCGCGCCCCGCCGCCCACCAGCCGCAGCGGCGCGCCGGCCGTCGCCGGGGCCGCCGGGTCGAGACCGCAGGAGCGCAGCACCTCGTCCAGCACCCGCAACACCGTGACCACCGCGCCCTCGTAGGCGGCGCCGAGGATCTGCCGGCCGGAGGTGGTGTGCCGGAGCCCGGTGAGCAGACCGGCGGCGGCCGGCAGATCGGGGGTGCGCTCGCCGTCGAGATACGGCAGCAGCACGGCCTCCCCGCCCGGCTCGGCCGCCTCCCGGTCCAGGCCCAGCAGGGCCGCGATCCGGTCCACGGCGAGGGTGCAGTTCAGGGTGCAGCCCAGGGGGAGATACGTGCCGTCGGTCGCCGCGAACCCGGAGAGCGCGGGGGAGACGGGGCGGGCGCGGGTGGCGGCGAACACCGTGCCGGAGGTGCCGAGACCGAGGACCGGGTGGTCCAGCAGCCCCGTACCGCCGAGCCCCAGGCCCACGGCGGCGGCCATGTTGTCGCCGGTGCCCGCGGCGACCGCGATCCCGGCCGGGAGGCCGAGCGCGGTGGCCGCCGCCCGGGTGAGCGAGCCCACCCGGGTGCCGCCGCCGGCCGCCGGCTCCGGCAGCAGGGCCGGGTCGAGGCCGATGAGCCGCAGGATCTCGGGGTCGTACGCGCCGGTCGAGGTGGCGTACCAGCCGGTGCCCGACGCGTCGCCCGGGTCGGTGGCCGCGGTGCCGCAGAGCCGTTCGGTCAGATAGTCGTGGGGGAGCCGGACGGCCGCCGCCGCGTCGGCGGTGCGGGGCTCGTGCTCCCGCAGCCACTGCCACTTGGTGGCGGTGACCGAGGCGACCGGCACCGATCCGGTACGCGCGGTCCAGACATCGGGGCCGCCGAGGGCGCGGGTGAGGGCGGCGGCCTGCGGGGCCGAGCGGGTGTCGTTCCAGAGCAGCGCGGGCCGCGCGGGGCGCCCGGCGCGGTCCAGGACCACCAGTCCGTGCTGCTGGCCCGCGACCGCGATGCCCGTCACGGCCGACGGCCGGACCCCGGTCCGCGCGAGCCCGGCGGCGACCGCCTCCCGCAGGGCCCGCCACCACTGGTCGGGGTCGCTCTCCCGGGCGCCCGCCTCGCCCGTGACCGTGTGCGGGGCCCGGCCGGTGGCGAGCGTCTTGCCGGTCGCCGGGTCGATGAGGACCGCTGTGGCCGACTGGGTGGAGCTGTCCACCCCGATGACGACCGTCCGTGCGGGCATCGCCCTCACCTCTCCCTCTTCCGCCGCCCATTTTGGGCATGGTGCGAACAAATTACGCCAACCCTCGCCGGATCAAAAGATGTTGGGGTCTTCTGCGGAACGCGTCCGGTGTGCATCATTAATCAGCGCAGAGAACAAACAGTGAGCGAGCGGACAGCCGGCCGAGGACGGACACGGGGCGCGCGCACGGCGAACGCGCGACGAGCGCGGGGGGACGGAGATCCGGGCGGGCGCGGGGGACGGCGCAGGGACACCGACAGCGGAGCGAAGGCGGTCAACGGCGATGACGGCGACAACGGCGACAACGGATGTGCTCACCGGGGCCGGGAGCCTCACCCCCACCCCGGGCGACCGGTTCAGCTTCGGCCTGTGGACCGTGGGCTGGCAGGGCAGGGACCCCTTCGGGGACGCCACCCGGCCACCCCTCGACCCGGTCGAGTCCGTCCACCGGCTCGCCGCCCTGGGGGCGTACGGCGTCACCTTCCACGATGACGACCTGGTCCGCTCCGGTGCCTCGCCGGCGGCCCGGGAGGCCGGGATCGGCCGCTTCCGGAGCGCGCTCGACCGGACCGGGATGGCGGTGCCGATGGTCACCACCAACCTCTTCACCCACCCCGTGTTCAAGGACGGCGGCTTCACCGCCAACGACCGGGACATCCGGCGGTACGCCCTGCGCAAGTCCCTGCGCTCCCTCGACCTCGCCGCCGCGCTCGGCGCGCGCGTCTATGTCGCCTGGGGCGGCCGGGAGGGCGCGGAGTCCGGCGCGGCCAAGGACGTCCGCTGCGCGCTGGACCGGCTGAAGGAGGCGTTCGACCTGCTGGGGGAGTACATCACCGGCCAGGGGTACGACCTCCGCGTCGCCATCGAGCCCAAGCCCAACGAGCCGCGCGGGGATCTGCTGCTGCCCACCGTCGGCCACGCCCTGGCCTTCATCGAGCGGCTGGAGAGGCCGGAGCTGTACGGGGTCAACCCGGAGGTCGGCCATGAACAGATGGCCGGGCTGAACGTCCCGCACGCCGTCGCGCAGGCGCTCTGGGCCGGCAAGCTCCTCCATATCGACCTCAACGGCCAGAACGGCGTCAAGTACGACCAGGACCTGCGGTTCGGCGCGGGCGATCTGCGCTCCGCCTTCTGGCTGGTGGACCTGTTGGAGACGGCCGGCTACCAGGGTCCCCGGCACTTCGACTTCAAGCCGCCGCGCACGGAGGACTCCGCCGGGGTGTGGGCCTCCGCCGCCGGATGCATGCGGAACTATCTGATCCTGCGCGAGCGGGCGGCGGCGTTCCGGGCCGACCCCCGGGTGCGGGAGGCCCTGCGGGCGGCCCGGCTCGACGAACTGGCCCGCCCGACGGCACCCGACGGCCTCGCCGGGCTGCTCGCCGACCGCACCGCGCACGAGGAGTTCGACGCGGACGCGGCGGGGGAGCGGGGGATGGCCTTCGAGGTCCTGGACCAACTGGCCCTGGACCATCTGCTCGCGGCCCGCTGACCGCACCCCTCCGGCTCCCGCCGCGCCTCCTCCCGCTCCCGCCGCGCCCCGGCCGGCGCGGGCCGGGTGTCCGGGGGCCGGATGCCCAGGTGTCCGGGCGTCCCGATGGTGTCCGGGCCCGCTCATCCGGCCGCGGCGCGGTCCCCGAAGGCCAGAGGGTCCGTCAGCACATCCCGCACCACCAGGGCCGCCGCGCCCCGGGCCGCGTCCGCCGCCGGGGACGAGGGCCGCAGACGGGCGCCCGCCCGGGGCCACAGACCCGAGACGATCCGAGTGGACAGCTCACCGGCGGCGCGCGGGATCAGCCAGGGGGAGAGCGGCCGGTAGATCCCGCCGAGCACCACCGCCGCCGGGTCGAGGAGATTCACCGCGCCCGACAGCACCCGGCCCAGCATCAGCCCCGCCCGCTCCAGCGCGGCCACCGCCCGCTCGTCGCCCGCGCGGGCCCGGCGCTCCAGCTCGGCCACGGCGCTCGCGCCATGGGTCTCGTCGACCCCCGCCGCCCGCAGCAGCGCCGTCTGGCCCGCGTACTGCTCCAGACAGCCGCGCGCGCCACAGCGGCACTCGGGCCCGTCGGCGGCCACCACCGCGTGCCCGATCTCCCCCGCGAAACCGTGGGCCCCGCGCAGCAGCTCCCCGTCGAGGACGAGCGCACCGCCGATCCCGATCTCGCCGGAGAGATAGAGGAAGGTGCGCACCGGACCGAGCGCGCCGAACCACAGCTCCGCCAGCGCCGCGAGGTTCGCCTCGTTCTCCGAGCGCACCGGGAGCACGGGCAGCCTCGGCCGCAGTGCCGCGAGCGCGGCGCCGAACGGCTCCTCGGCCGGGACCCGGGTCCACCCGAGGTTGGGTGCCTGCCGGACCGTCCCGGAGGAGACGAGGCCGGGCAGCGCCAGCGCCGCGCCGACCGGGCGCAGCTCCTGCTCGCCCGCCGAGACCAGCGCCCGTGCCGCGATCTGGGCCGCGCGGCGCAGCACCTGAGCGGGCGGCGCGTCCCGGTTGTCGAGGTGTTCGACCAGCCGTACCCGGTCCGTACCGGCGAGGTCGACCACGCAGACGCAGACATAGTCGACATTGATCTCGACCCCGAGCCCGGCGACCCCGGTCCGCGCGACCTTCAGCACCGTGCCCGGACGCCCCGCCTGGCCGCTGAAGGTCTTCCCCGACTCCGAGAGGAATCCGCTCTCCAGCAACTGCTCCACCAGGGAGGAGATCGCGGCACGGGTCAGCCCCACCCGGGCGGCGACCCCGGCCCGGGTGGTCTCGCCGGAGTCCTTCACGGCGCGCAGGACGAGACTCAGATTGTGGCGGCGGACCGTGTCCCGGCCCGCCTTGGGCTCCAGCGGGTCCCGGCTGACGGCACTGGCCAGCCTGACGCGAGTGGTTCTCTCCACGGATCAGCCCTGGGGCCCGCGGTATCCCAGGGAGGCCTCGATCCGTCCGGCGAGCCCCTCCCGCCGCTTGGGCCCCCGGCCGGTGGAACCCGCCAGCCAGGAGCGGCACTTGCTGCCGAGCAGCAGCCCGAAGCTCTCCGCCTCGTTCTCCTCGCTCTGGTCGAAGCGGGTGCGCGCGGCGACCTTGAGCACGGTCGCCTGGAGGTCCGCCTCGTCGGAGAGGAGCCGCGCCGCGACCGCCGCGCCCTCGATGTGGTGGGTGCAGTGCCCGGCGTTCATGTGCCACAGCTCATGGCCGAGGATGACCAGCTGATGGTCGGGCGCGGTGCGCTCCTCGATGACGATCAGATCCTGGTCCGTCATGTCCAGCCAGAGGCCGCTCGCCGTGCCCGGGGGAAAGGTGGACATCCGGTAGCGGACGGGCCGGCCGCGGCGTCTGCTCATCTGGCCGCACAGGGCGGCATAGAGATCGGCGGGCTCCGCCGGCGCGGGCAGGCCGAGTCCGGCTACCAGCTCGCCGCAGAGCCGACGCATCTCCTTGCCAATGCTCACCGTTCTCCTCTCCCCCGCACGGCCGCGCGCACACGTGCGGCCTCAACCCTGCCCTGACATCAGGGGCTTTCTGAAGTCATCTTTCCGTCGGCTTTGCGGAATCGGCCGGTTCCACCGGCTTGACGCTCTCCAGCAGGAGATCGAGCCACTCGGTCACCTTGTCGCGGTGTTTGTCGGTGGGCAACTGGGCGGCCCGCCAGGCGATACCCCGTACGCCGTGGTCCTGGAGGAGCCGCTCCAGCGGGTCGCCGTCGCCCGCGCAGTCCTGGAGGAGACGGGCCTCGGTGCGCTGGAGCGCGCTGTTGAGCGCGTCCGCGTCCCCGGCGGTCAGAAAGCCCGCGTGGACCCTGAAGAACCGCTGGATCGCGTCGCAGTGCTCCATCGTCGGGCGGCGGTCGCCGTTGATCAGGGCCCCCGCCTGCTGCCGGGACATCCCGGCGCCGTCGGCGATCTCCTGCTGGGTGTAGCGGCGCCCATTGGGCTTGAGCCGGGTGCGCCGCAGCAGGTCGAAGCGCTGGAGGAAGCGTGCCTGAAGGTCGGGCTGGCCCGCGGGCCGGCCCTCCAGCAGGGCACCCACCACATCGGCGGGCACACCCGAGGCCTCGGAGAGCTGATCCACGTCGAACACCTCGCCGTGGCTCAGACCGAGTCTGCCTGCGAGTTCGGTGACGCGGGCAACCGACGCCGCAAGAGGGCCTGCGGCTGCCGGGCCCGGAACCAAGAAGCCGTCTGTCACCAGTGGGTCTCCTAGATCACGCGAGATGGCTCCGCACACGGTTGGCTGCCCGGAGATTATCCGCTTCCCGGACGTACAGCCAGGACTTGCCACAGCTGTGGCGCATTCTGAGCGTTCGGTGGCGCCGAATGCCACGATAGTTGACATGACGCCTCTCGCGGTAGCAGGATCGCCGGGCGGGGTGAAGATCCAAAGGGCGCTGCCGCAGCGGGACTTCGAGAAGGGTGGCGTTCTCGATGACACATGAGGCGGGTTCCGACCGTTCGGGTGTCCACGGGCGTCGAGGGTGCACGGGGACGGGCCGAGGCTCACTCCGGTCCAGAAGACTGACCGACATACTGCGCGAGCGCAGGGAAGAGCTGGGGCTGAGCGTGGCCGAGGTGGCCGCCCGGCTCGACATCAGCACCCGCGCCTACAACACGTGGGAGTGCACTCCTTCCGAGGACTGGACCGAGGACCGGCTCTACGCGCTGGTCAAGGCCCTGGAGATGACCGACCAGCAGGGCGGCTGGCTGTTCCGGCTCGCCGTGGACCGGGAGCCGCCGGCCCATCTGGCGGGCCGTCCGAGGACCGCATCCCCGATGGGCCCCGCCCGGCCGTCCGGACCGGCCTTCCCGTCCGGGCTGACCCGTCCGTACGCGCCGCTGCCCCCGGTGCTGCCCCCCGAGCGCTCCGCGCCGGTGGAGACGCCCCTGCCGGCGGACCCCACCACCCGGGAGTATCTGCACGATTACTCGGTGATGATGGACGCCGTGCCGCTGCCCTCGGTCCTCTTCGACCGGCGGTGGGACGTCACCCATGTGAACCCGGCGTTCCAGGCGCTCTTCCGGGGCATGGGCGCCCACCCCACGGCGATGCCGGACCAGAACTTCCTGCGGTTCGTGCTCTTCCACCCGGACGCGGGCTCGGTCCTCGGCGACCGGGAGACCAGTTGGTGCCTGCCCCTGCTGGCCCAGCTGGAATCCGCGCTGGAGCGCTATGAGGACGACGGTGTGCTTCAGGCCATTCGCGGGGAGATCGCGGACGACCCGATCATGGACGCCGCCTACCGCTGCGGACTGCCGCACTGGATGCGGCTGGCCGGTGCCGCCGCCGTCCACCACGACGGAGCGGTACGGCCGCTGCACCACCCGGACCCCCGGTACGGGCGCTCGGAGTGCCGGATCGTCGACGAGACCCCGGCGACCCTCCAGGACCGGGGGTACACCCGGATGACGCTCGTCCTGCGCGAGCACCGGGGCACCACCGCGCCGCCGCCGGTGCGGCGCGGCAAGGCCCATCTGCGGGCCGTCTCCAGCGGCTGAGACACGCGGCGGTCCCGGCGGACCCGGCCTGCGCGGGGGCGGGCGGTCCCACGGGGGCCGCCGTCTCCGCGCGTCGGGACGTTCCGGGGCCGCTGGGGTGCCGCGGCCGGGGACCCGCCGCGCCACGACGCCATGGCCCGGCCCGCCCCGGAGGGCGCACGGATCGTCCGCGGCCCGGGGGGCCGGGGGCCGGCCCCCGGCCCCCCGGGCCCGCGCCGGGCGGGCACCCGCCGCCCAGGGTCCGTCCGCGCGCACCGGACGGGCCGGGACGCGCCGGCCCGGGCGGCCCCGAGTGCGGCGCGGCGGCGCGACCTCCCGGGGTGCCAGGGGGTGTGGCGCGGGACCACCGAATCCGCGTGGACCCGGATCGTCCGGGCCGGTGACACGGTTCGCCATACCGTGGACCTCTCCAGGGACAGTTTTCTCTTCGTTTGCTGCGTGTTCCTTCGTGTTTCTTTCGTGTTCTTCGTCTTCGTGTTCTTCGGGCGTGTGCCGTCCACCGCGCGGGCCCGCGCGATGGACGTCGCCTCTCCCGTCCACCGGGGCGCCGCCGCGCGCCGGGCCGTTCGTCCGTGCCGGTACGGGGCGGTGCGCCGGGGCCCCCTGCCCCGGCGCACCGCCGGCACCCGTCCGTCGGTTGCGGCCACCCCCCTTGCCCCGCGGCCGAACGCGGACCGGCGCTCCGGAACCGGGTCCTCGGCTTCCCCCGCGCGAGGACCTGGTCCCTCCCCCCTGTTCCCCCGTGTGCTCTGGTGCGCCGGGCCTCGCGGACCGGCGCGTTCCACCGTCAGCGCGTCGACGCGACGGCCCACTCCGCGGCTACCGCGAGGACGACGCACGTCCCGAGGACGGCGGTCGCCACTCTCGTGCGCCCCTGTCTGCTGAGCACCAGCGCGCTCCCCGAGAGGATCAGCGCGATGCCGTAGAAGCCCATCGTGAGCACCGAGTGCGTGCTGCCGAGCCGAAGGGCCAGGGCCAGACCCGCCGCGATCATGATGACCGTGGAGAGCGTGGTGCGGACAAGGCGTGCCTGACGTGGTGTGAGCCCTTGTCGCCGCGGGCCCGGGCTGGCTTCCGACATGCCCGGAAGGGTATCCGGCCCGTCCCCGCTCAGGCGGTCGGGAACGGGCGCCGCGGTGCGCGCGGCGGTCATGCCGGCCCGCTGACGCCGGCCGGCCACCGCGGTGCGGTTCCGGTCAGCTGGCAGGCCATGAGATAGAGCGGTATCGGTGGTGTGTAGGGACTGCTGTCGTCGGGCCGGCTGATCAGCCGGGGGCCCGTCGCCGGTACGTAGGCTCCTTTCGCGTAGTGCGAGGGAAGCGGCCAGATCAGCTCGTGGTCGGAGCCGGCGGGGACGATCCACCACCACCACTCCGCGTCCGCGAAGACACAGCCGTTGCGCGGCAGCCGGCCCAGCAGCCGCAGACCGTGGCGCGCGGGCACCCCCACCGCGTCGCAGCCCAGATCGGGCTCGACCCGGGCCGGCGGGCGCAGCCGTGTCAGCCCGGTGCCGTCGCCCAGACGTCCGCTCCAGGTCAGGAGGGGCGGCATATGTCTCAGCATGGCCTCTCCGTTCCGTGCGGCAGTCCCGGACGGGCCGAGGGGATCTCGGCCCTGGTCAGCTCGGCGCGGGGGTGCGGCCGGCGGGGTTCGGACGGCGCGGTGTGCGCCGGGCGGGCCTTGGCCCGGGGGAACTCGCGTCCCGGGAAGTCGGCCCCGTACGGTACGGCGGTGTGCGCCAGCTCCGCCCAGACGACGCGGCCGGCGCCCCGCTGGATGGCGTGGGCCCCCCAGGAGCTGGAGACGGACTCGACCAGCAGCAGGCCGCGCCCCCGCTCCTCGGCCGCCAGGGTGTGGCACACGTGCGGGCCGGTGGGCGCGCTGCCCTGGTCCCGCACGCTGATCCGCAGCCGCTCGACGCCGTTGGTCAGCTCGCAGGAGATCAGATGGCTGCCGCTGTGCACGACCGCGTTGGTCACCAGCTCGGAGACCACCAGCATCGCGGTGTCGTGCACATCCCCGCCGATGCCCCAGCAGCGCAGCCGGTCACGGGTGAGCTTGCGGGCTCTGGAGACGTACTCGACGCGCGCCGGCAGCTCGAAGCCGTACCTGTGGTGGTCGACACCCGAGCACGGGTCCAGGAGTGGGGCGTGGAGCGCGTCACGGTTCACCCGAACACTGTCGCCCTGAAATGGACAGCTTGGCAAGAGCCACTCTGAATTTTTCAGAGTGGGCATATTCATCGATGCGGGCGCGTGGCAGACTGCATCGCAACAAGCACGTGGGGAGGTCTCGAAGTGAGTGAACCGCGGTCCGCCCCCACCGTGGGGCAGGTCGTACTCGGCAAGCGCTTGCAGGATCTGCGCGAGCGGGCCGGGCTCAAGCGCGAGGAAGCCGCCAAGGTCCTTCGCGTCGCCGCGGGCACCATCCGCCGCATGGAGACCGCCGAGGTCGCCCTGAAGATCCCGTATGTCCAGCTGCTGCTGAATGCCTACGGCATCGGCGACGAGGAGGCGCGCGGCTTCATCGAGCTGGCCGAGGAGGCGAACAAGCCCGGCTGGTGGCAGCGGTTCCACGATGTGCTGCCCGGCTGGTTCAGCATGTACGTCAGCCTGGAGGGCGCGGCCAGCCTCATCCGCTCCTACGAGCCCCACTTCGTGCCCGGTCTGCTCCAGACGGAGGAGTACGCGCGAGCGATCATGCTCAGCGGAGCCGTGGGACAGACCGACCCCGAGGACATCGAGCGCCATGTGGCGCTGCGAATGGAACGCCAGGCTCTGCTCACCCAGCCCGGCTCACCCAAGCTGTGGGTGATCATGGACGAGACGGTCTTCCGCAGGCCCGTCGGCAGTCCCGCCGTCATGCGAGGCCAGATCGACCGGCTGCTCGAAGGCGCCCAGCTGCCCCATGTCACCCTTCAGATTGCGGAGTTCGCGTCCGGACACCACCCCGGCACCTACGGTCCGTTCGTGCTCTTCCGGTTCGCCGTCCCCGAACTCCCGGACATGGTCTACAGCGAGTATCTGACCGGCGCGGTCTATCTCGACGCGCGCCCCGAGGTCGCCTCGCATCTGGAGGTCCTGGACCGCATGGCGGCCCAGGCCGCGACTGCACAACGCACGAAGGAGATCCTCCGGGATCTCCGCAAGGAGCTGTGAATGAATCACGTATACAACGGCATGCCGGCCACCGAGCTGGGCGATGTGGGCTGGCACAAGCCGTGGAGCGGCGGGAACGGCGGCAACTGCTTCGAGACGATGAAGCTGGCCGACGGCCGGGTGGCGGTGCGCCAGTCGGCGGACCCGGACGGTCCCGCGCTGATCTACACACCCGGTGAGATCGCGGCATTCATTCAGGGAGCGAAGTCCGGGCAGGCGGACTTCCTCCTCACCTGAGGCTCCGGCGCCTGCTGTCATGACATCGAACGAACACTTATCGGACATCACGGTTCATCCATCCACGGCGTGCGGGCAACTTCCCGCACGCCGTTGCTTTTTCCCTCACCACGGATTGCGGAGGAATGCCATGCGGGACGCCGCGGCGGGCGGGTTCGTACGGAACGGGGTCTGGGTCTCCGTCCCCCGGCCGGCCGGGGCGATCGCGCCGGCGCAGGCGCTGATCCTGGTCGACGTCCAGTGCGGATTCATGACCGGGGCGGAGGCGGTGCCGGGAGCGGAGGCGCTCGCCGAGCGCCTCGCCCGCCTGCTGGAACGGGCCAGGGCGGCCGGGGCGCTGGTGGTGCATCTGCGCAACGACGGGGAGCCCGGCGCGGTGGACGAGCCCGGGGCGCCGGGGTGGGAGCTGTGTCTCCCGGTGCGGGAGTCGGCCGACGAGCACGTGGTCGCGAAGGAGGAGGACGACGGGTTCGAGGGGACCGGGCTGGGGGAGCTGCTGGAGCGGCGGGGGGTGGAGCGGGTGGTGATCGCGGGGGTGCTGTCGGAGATGTGCGTCAGGGCCACGGCGGAGGGGGCGCTGGGCCGGGGGCTGGGGGTGGTGGTGCCGCACGACACGCACGCGACGTACGGACTGGACGACATTCCGGCCTCCGCCGTCGCCCGGGTGGCCGAACACGCCCTGGGCTCGGACCCGGAATTCCCCCTCTCCGCGACTTCTCTCACCTTCACCCCCGCCCGGGCAACTCCCACCGGCCTGAGCCAACCCAGCCCGTCCCGCGCTTGAGGACGGCCCGAGCAATCTCAGCCGTCCGGCGTTTGATGACGCCCCGAGCAATCCCAGCCCGTCCCGCGCTTGAGGACGGCCCGAGCAATCCCAGTCGGCCTGGCGCTTGAGCCCACCCTGGGCAACTCCAGCCGGCCCGGCGCTTGGGGGCGCCCCGAGCAATCCCAGCCCGTCCGGCGTTTGAGGACGGACCCCGCGCCACGGGTGTCCCGAGCCATCTCGGCGGCCCGGGCGACTCCAGCCGGCCTGGCGCTTGAGCCCACTCCGGGCAACTCCAGCCGGCCCGGCGCTTGGGGCGGCCCGAGCAATCTCAGCCCGTCCGGCGTTTGAGGACGGACCCCGCGCCACAGGACCCCGCACCCCGCGGGCCACGCCCAGAAACCACCCCCCGCCCTCCCCTCCCCGCCCCGCGCACCCCCCTGCCGAGGGGGTTGCCTCACGAGAGGTGCGTTTGTAGCGTGGGAAAGCGCTTTCCAGAAAGCGCTTCCTCACCCCGCGCCCCGCACCGCCCCGCACCCCACCCCTCCGAGGTGACCGCGATGCCCACCCCTCCAAGACCCCTCAGAAGAACCCCCCGAAGAACCCCCCCACTCGCCGCCGCCACCCTCTTCCTCACCCTCCTCGCCCCCCCTGCCCTCGCCCAGGACGGCGACACCCCCGTGTCCGACCCCCTCCCCGACCCCACCCCCTCCCGCCACGCCCTCGTCCTCACCGAGTTCTCCACCCTCCCCCGGTCCGAGTCCGTGCCCCCGCCCACCGACTCGCGGCTCAAGCGGTGGGCGCGCATCAACCACCTCGGCGAGGTCCCCGACGGCTCCGGCCGGCTCGCCGTGCCCGATCTCAACGGGAAGCTCCATCTCCTCGACCGCGCGGGCACCCCCCGCGAGTACCTCGACGTGGGCACCGCCACCGGCGCCGACTTCTGGTCGCACCAGGGGCTCGGCAGCGGGCTCGGCTCCGTCGCCTTCCACCCCGGGTTCGCCCGCAACGGCGTCTTCTACACCGTCCACACCGAGGGCCGCGCCGCCCTCACCGCCAAGACCCCCGATCTGCCCGCCCCGCAGGGAGCCCGGCTGCACAGCGTCGTCACCGAGTGGACCGCCGACGACCCGCGCGCCGCCACCTTCGCCGGGACCAGCCGCGAGGTGCTGCGCCTCGGCTTCCAGAGCACGTACCACAACATCCAGGAGATCGGCTTCAACCCCAACGCCCGCCCCCGGGACCACGACCACGGGCTGCTCTATGTCGCGGTCGGCGACGGCGCGGCGGGTGCGGGCGGCACCGTACCGCAGGATCTGACCGTCCCCCAGGGCAAGATCCTCCGGATCGACCCGGCCCGGCGCGACGCCCCCTCCGGCCGCTACGGCATCCCGGCCGTCAACCCCTTCGCCGGCCGGCCGGACGCCCTGGGCGAGATCTACGCGTACGGACTGCGCAACCCGCACCGCTTCAGCTGGGACACCGGGGGCCGCCGGCAGATGTTCACCGCGAACATCGGTGAGCACCGGGTGGAGTCGGTCTACGAGGTCCGGGCCGGGGACAACTTCGGCTGGAGCGACCGCGAGGGCCCCTTCGCGTACCGCAAGGCGTCCAACCCCACCTGCGGAGTCTTCCCGCTCCCCGACGGCGACGCCCAGAACGGCTACACCTACCCCGTCGCCGCCTTCGACCACACCCCGCCGGCCGCCAGGCCCTGCTCCGACAGCGGCAGCGCGATCGTCGGCGGCTTCGTCCACCGGGGACGGCTCCCCGCGCTGAACGGCAAGTACCTCTACGCCGAGGGCGTCGGCGGGCGCGTTTTCCACTCCGACGTCCGCGAGATGCGCCGGGGCGGCCCGCTCGCCACCACCCATCAGCTCCAGCTCATCGACGGAGCCACCGGCGCCCCCACCACCATGGCGGAGCTGGCCGGCCACACCCGGGTCGATCTCCGTTTCGGCACCGACCGCTCCGGCGCGCTGTATGTGCTCTCCAAGGCCAACGGCCGGATCTGGAAGGTGACGGATGTCCGGGTCACCCCCTGAACCCCGGCCGCACCGCCCCCGTCTCCACCGCTCCCGCCGCCCCCGGACGGCACTCCTCGCCGCTCTCGCCGCCGCCCTGCTGCCGCTGCTCCCCGGCCCCGTGGCCGCCGAACCCGCGCCCGGCGAAGGGGCGCAGGGGCTGCGCCGCCATCTCGTCGCGCACTACGACTTCGCCCACCCCGTCCCCGGCGACCCCTCCCGCGAGCGCGACCTGGGCCGGTCCGGCACCGATATCGCCCTGGTCAACGGCGGCTCCCGGATGCGGGTCCACGACCGCGAGCGCGGTCCCGTCCTCCAGACCCGGCAGAACACCCCCGGCGCCCGGGGCAACGACGACTGGAAGGCCGGTGTGTACGGAGCGGACGGCCTCCCCGCCCTCCGGGCCCTCAACGGCGCCCGTGGGGCCACCGTCATGGGCTGGTTCAGGACCACCGGCGACAACCCCGCCCCCAACTCCAACTCCGCCGACCCCGGCGACCGCTACGGCGCCATCGGGCTCGCCGGAGTCCTCTCCGGCACCTCCCAGGGCCACGACGTACGGGCCCTGCTCGAACTCATCGAGGTCGACGGGGTGATGAGGGTCGTGGCTCTCGGCCGCCGGCTGGACGGCGGCGTCTCGCAGACCTTCGCCGCCGACGCCGACTGGCGGCAGGTGCTGCCGCCCGGCCGCTGGGTCCATCTCGCCGCCACCTTCGACTACGACAGCGGCACCATGGCCCTCCACCGCGACGGCCGCGCCCTGTCCGGCTCCTATGTCCGCACCGGGGACCCCTGGGAGATCGCCGGACCACCCGAACCGGACACCGCGTCGGCCACCGACCCGCGCGGCATCAAGATCGGCGGCAGCTATCCGCAGAACACCCGCGAGGGCAACCCCTGCGCCTGCCGCATGGACGAGCTGATGTTCCTCGACCGGGCCCTCACCGCCGGCGAGATCCGAGCCCAGTACCGCAGGACCCGATAGAGAGGGTACGTATGCGCGCGATGCCCAGGCCCCTGACCGTCTTACTGGGGCTGGCTCTGCTGACCGCCCCGCTCACCGTCCCCGCCCAGGCCGGCGCCCCGGCGGAGCCCGCCCGCACCACCGCGGCGCCCCGGCTCCCCGACGGCCTCGCGGCCACCCCGCCGATGGGCTTCAACAACTGGAACTCCACCGGCTGCGCCATCGACGAGAAGATGATCCGCGACACCGCCGACCTCTTCGTCTCCACCGGTCTCAAGGACGCGGGCTACGAGTATGTGAACGTCGACGACTGCTGGGCCGCCGAGAAGCGCGACCCGCTCACCGGCCGGCTCACCCACCACCCCACCCGCTTCCCCGGCGGGATCAAGGCCCTCGCCGACTATGTGCACTCCAAAGGGCTGAAGTTCGGCATCTACACCAGCGCCGGCACCCTCACCTGCGCGAAGACGATGCCGGGCTCGCTCGACCACGAGGAGATCGACGCCCGGACCTTCGCCGACTGGGGCGTGGACTACCTCAAGTACGACAACTGCAACAACCAGGGCAGGCCCGCCCTGGAGCGCTACACCGCGATGCGGGACGCGCTGCGCGCGACCGGCCGCCCGATCGTCTACTCCCTCTGCGAGTGGGGCGAGAACAAGCCCTGGGAGTGGGGCGCCGACGTCGGCCACCTCTGGCGCACCACCGGGGACATCAACGACAGCTGGCAGTCCGTGGTCAACCTCTTCAAGCTCAACGCGCCGCTCGCCGAGCACGCGGGACCCGGCCGGTGGAACGACCCCGACATGCTGGAGGTCGGCAACGGCGGCATGACGGACACCGAGTACCGCTCCCACTTCAGCCTCTGGTCCGTGATGGCCGCCCCGCTGCTGATCGGCACCGATCTGCGCAAGGCGACCCCGCGGACCCTGGAGATCCTCTCCAACCGCGAGGTCATCGCCGTCGACCAGGACCCGCTGGGCCGCCAGGCGAGGGTCGTCCGCAGCGCGGACGGGCACTGGGTGCTCGCCAAGCCCCTCGCCGGCGGGGACATCGCCGTGGCGCTCTTCAACGAGTCCGAGCAGACCACCACCATCCGCACCACCGCCGCCGAGATCGGGCTGCCCCAGCGCTCCGGCTATGTCGTGCGCGACCTCTGGAAGGGCCAGAACGCGCACACCGTCGGCACCGTCAGCGCCACCCTCCCGGCGCACGCCACCGCGCTCTACCGGGTCTCGGCCGACGGCGACTGGCGCGAGGAGCCGCCCGCCGTCGAACTGGGGCTGCACCTGCCGTCGGCCGCTCAGGGAGTGCCGGGCAACATCACCCCCGCGGGCAGGAGCCTGACCGTCAAGGTCACCACCACCAACCAGGGCCGCACTCCGCTGCTCTCCCCCCGGCTGCGGCTGACCGCGCCCGAGGGCTGGCGCCTCAAGTCGCTCGGTGACAACGACACCGACGTCCTCACCACCGGCAAGACCCTCACCGCCCGCTGGCGCCTCACCCCGCCCGCCGCCACGCCCCCCGGCACCGCCCCCCTCGCCACCGGGCTCACCTTCCGCACCTCCCGCCACGGCAGGGTCGAGCGGACCGCCGACGAGATCCTGACGGTGCCGCGGCCCGTCCCGGCCGGTGTCTCCGATCTCGGGCAGCTCACCTGGGCCTGGGCGAGCAACGGCTACGGGCCCGTGGAGCGCGACATGTCCAACGGCGGGGCCAAGGCCGGGGACGGCCGCACGCTCACCGTCAACGGCGTCACCTACGCCAAGGGGCTCGGGACCCACGCCCCCGTCCAGCTCGTCTACTACCTCGGCGGACGGTGCACCGGATTCGCCACCGACGTCGGCGTCGACGACGAGCGCGATCCGCGCGAGCCGGACCAGGGGACGGTCACGGCGGAGATCTGGGCCGACGGGACCAAGCGGGCCGACAGCGGGCTGCGCACCTGGCGGGATTCGGCCGTTCCGCTCACCGCCGACCTCCGGGGTGCCCAGTATCTGCGGCTGGTGGGGACCATCGGGCCCGACACCAACCGCTACGACCGGATCGACTGGGCGGCTCCCGTGCTGACCTGCGCCTCCTGAACCCGCCTCCTGAACCCGCCTCCTGAACCCGCCTCCTGAACCCGCCTCCTGAACCCGCCTCCTGAACCCGCCTCCTGAACCCGCCTCCTGAACCCGCC